>NZ_RZSL01000052.1:0-20063 GCF_003997355.1 Mesorhizobium sp. M1E.F.Ca.ET.041.01.1.1
GGATCCGCCCGGCCGCGGTATCGACCGCGGACCTGCCGCCGGCGCGGCGGGCGACGGCATTGTCCCGCACGGCCTGAGAGTTTTCCGACATCCATTCTCCTAATTGTTGGACCAGAATATCGTATGATTTGGGGGAAAACAATCTGATTCGGACCTGCTTCGTCGAATTTCGCAGGAATTTGTGAGGCGTTTGTCCCTTAGCGGGCGTCGGATTTTTAATTTGACTCTCATTGTGGTCCAACAATAAGTTGTCGCTCTCTCGAAGAAGGAAAGCGACGATGGAACAGTGCTGGCGCTGGTATGGCGCGGACGATCCGGTGACACTCGATCATGTCAAGCAGGCGGGTGCGACCGGCGTCGTCTCGGCCCTGCACGACATCTATGATGGACGCGCCTGGCCGCTGGAAAACATCCTGGAGCGCAAGCGGATCATCGAGGCGGCGGGGCTGACCTGGTCGGTCGTCGAGAGCATTCCCGTCCACAACTCGATCAAGATCGGCTCGCCGGAACGGTCCCGCTATGTCGGCTTCTACAAGGACACGATCCGCGCGCTCGCCAAGGCCGGCATCGCGACGATCTGCTACAATTTCATGCCGGTGGTCGACTGGACCCGCACGGATCTGGCCTATCGCCTTCCGACCACCGGTTATGCGTTGCGCTTCGACGCGATCGATTTCGCGGCTTACGACCTGTTCGTGCTGAAGCGCAGCAATGCCGAGGCCGGCTACACGTCCGCCCGCATCGCCGAGGCGCAATCGCGGCTGAAGGAACTCGGCGACGAGAAGATCGACAGGATCGAGCGCAACCTCATCGCCGGCCTGCCCGCCACCGAGCGCAGCTACAACCGCGACAGCTTTCGCGAGGCGCTGGCCGAATACGATTCGATCGGGCCGAGGGAATTGCGCGACAACCTCGCCTGGTTTCTGCGCGAGATCATTCCGGTGGCCGAACAGGAAGGGGTGCGCATGTGCATCCATCCCGACGATCCGCCCTTCTCGCTTTACGGCCTGCCGCGCATCGTTTCGACCGCCGAGGATGCGCGCTTTATCCTGGCCGCCGTCGACAGCCCGGCCAACGGGCTGACGTTCTGCACCGGCTCCTATGGCACGCGCGCCGACAACGACATCGTCGCCATGGTCAAGGAATTCGCCGGCCGCATCCATTTCGTCCATCTGCGCAACGTCACCATCGAGGATGACGGCTCGTTCCACGAGGCCGAGCATCTCGAGGGCGGCACCGACATGGCGCATGTCATCCTTGCGCTGATGCAAGAGGAGGCGCGCCGCCGGAAGGAAGGCCGTGCCGACTGGCGCATTCCGATGCGGCCGGATCATGGACATCTGCTCGCCGACGACATCGGCAAGACCAGGATCAATCCCGGCTACTCGCTGATCGGCCGGCTGAAGGGCCTTGCCGAACTGCGCGGCATCATGCGGGCCGTCGAGCGGTTTGGGTTGGCTTGAGTCCGGGGAGACTGAGCGGCTTGGTTAACGTTGAAGCCAGCAATCTATTTGAGATCGCGGAGAGAATTTTGCTAGCGGAGGTCCGCCACCGCCGGACCCCGGTTGGAAGAGCCCGGCGGCTACCGAGCTCGCCGACTCTGGCGGCGAATTCGCGTGCTCTTTCGACGACGCTTCGGCTCAGGTCCGCACTCTCAGCGCCCGTTCCAGCCTATCGGCAATCTGCGTGACGATATAGGCAATCACCATGTAGATCACGACGGCAATCACGAAGGCTTCGAGGTAGTAATAATTCAGCGCCGCGGTCAACTGGGACTGGGCGAAGATATCGACAACCTCGATGGCGAACCCGAGGGAAAGCGCCTTCATGATGACCATCATGGAGGTCGTGAGGTCGGGAATTGCCGTAAGGGTCACCTGGGGAAATAGGATCCGTCGGAACAGTTGGCCGCTTGTATAGCCCAGCGAATGGGCGGCGTCTGATTGACCGGTATCGAAGGCGTTCAGGGCTCCCTTGATGATCTCCGCTTGGAACGCCGCGACACAGCCGGTCACTGCAATGACAAGGATTATCCAGTTGGGCGTTTCGTGGGCGTTGAAGTTGATCCCGAGCAACGAGAGCAGGAACTGGAATGCCGGGGGCAGACCGAAATAGGCGAGGAAAATCACGATGACCATCGGAACGCCCTTGAAGACGACCTTGTAAGCCATGATGAACTCCCGCAGTACCGGGACCCGTCTATATTCGACGAGTGCAAAAATGCTGCCGACTATCGTCGACAAGACGAAAATCATGAAAGCCATGCCGAGCGTTACGGGTACGGCGCCCAGAATTTCCTGCGAGTCCTGGAGTAGAATATCGGTATCAAACACGGTCGAATGCCCTTACGTCAGGCGCTCGCGATGAGCGCGTTCTTGATCTGAGCCGTGGTCGTCGCCTCCGGTGCCTGCATCGGTGAGCGAAGCTCGAAGAACCGCACGATGAGCCACGCGATCAGGCACATCAGCGAATAGATGACCGCCAGGACGAGGTAGGTTTCGAACTGGTACTGGTTATAGTCGCGCTCCATGATCAAGTGCGCGGTCGCCATCACGTCCGCCGCCCCGATATACATGACCAGCGCAACGTTATGGATCAGGTAGATGATGGAGTTTCCATAGCCTGGCAACGCGAAGTGCACCGCCTGCGGGCCCACGACGCGAGCGATCTTCTGGCGGAAGGTGTATCCTAGACTGTCTGCCGCATCATGCTGGCCGCGATCGACGGCCAGGTATGCGGGCCGCATGACTTCCGACAGATATCCCCCATGGTAAAAGCTCAGCCCCACCATTGCAGCGACCGTCGGTGAGAAAAAATCTGCGGAACCGAACAGGGCCACCAATAGGGGAAGCCCGTAGAACGCGACGAACAACTGGAGGACGACGGGAACACTCCGGGCATAAGACACGTAGATGTCGGTCAGGTGGCTGACCACCGGTATCCTGCGAACCCGGAGTGTTGTCGCGACGAGAGCCAGGCAAAAGCCGACCAACATGGCCGTGAACGTGATGGCGAGCGTCAGCGGCAACGCCGAGAGCAACTCGGGAATCATAGCAGAAACATCCACTTTGAAACACTCCTTCTTGCAATTCAGCCTTGCCGCTGACTAACAAACCTAGTCGTAGACGCCCTGTTATTTCATGTACTGGACGATGCCCTCGCCGAACCATTTCTGCGAGAGCTTTTCGATCGTACCGTCGTCTTTCAATTCCTTAAGAACCTTGCTCATATCGTCAGCCAGAACCTTGTTTTCATCTGACCTGTGAATGAGCATGTAGGTGTTGTTGCTAAAGACTGGCTCGGACGCCACGATATCGAGCTTCTTTTCCTCGATGACGGTCTGCTCCCCCAGATTCGAAGGCAGGACCAGTGCGTCGAACTTGCCGTTCTGAACTTCGTCCAGACGGTTCGGGTACGGGATGCCCGCGCTCGATGCCGTCACGTCGAGCTTGTATTGCGGGTTCTCTTTCTGCCAGTTCATGATGAACTTGTAGGTTCCCCCGCCAGCCGTGGTCGGAACGATTCTCTTGCCGACCAGATCTTTCATTTCCTTGATGCCGCTGCCTTTTTTGCTGTAGATCTTCATCAGGCTGGCACCCATAGGGCTCTCCGGAATGAAGAACTGTTTGGCGCGCTCGGGGGACTTGTAGTAGCCACCGACCGCGATGTCGTACTTGCCTGTGGCGAGGCCGGTTTCCTGCGCTATGTCCGAGACGCCTTCCATCTCGAACTTGTATTGCGGCAGCTTGGCGTTGATTGCCCTCAGGAGATCGGGCTCATAGCCTTGTGGTTCGACGCCGATCGCGCCCCACGCCAGCGGCTTGGATTCTGCCGACGTGGCGATCTTGATCGTCCGGACCGTCTCACCGTGGCTGATCCCCGCGGTTGCAAGGGCAATTGCGATGCCGCCGGCAACAGTCAGGGCAGCGCGACGGGAAAAATTGGATGTGATTGCAGACATTTCTTAGGTTCCCTTCTCGTTGAGTTATTGAAAAGCGAGTTCTGACTGCAGGAATTGAGCAAGTCGTGGGCTGGAAGGCGCATCGAAGATCTCAGCCGGACTGCCGTCGGCGGCAACCACGCCACGATCCATGAAGACGATCCGGTTCGAGATGTTCTTTGCGAACTGCATCTCGTGGGTCACAAGCAACGAAGTGATCCCTGACGACGTGACATCCTTGATCACCTTCAGAACTTCACCGACGAGCTCAGGATCCAGTGATGACGTGGGTTCATCGAAGAGCATCACGTCGGGACGAACCGCCAGCGCACGCGCGATGCCGGTGCGTTGGAGCTGGCCGCCCGACAGCTGGGAAGGATAGCTGTCCCGCTTCGCCGAGAGACCGACCCGGTCAAGCTCTCGCAGCGCGATTTCACGCGCCTCGTCCGCGGACTTGCGCTGCACGACGACAAGCGGATCCATCACGTTCTGGAGGACTGTCATATTCTTGAAGACATTGAATTGCTGAAAGACCATCGCTGTCCGGAGCCGGATCGCCTGGACAGCGGTCTTGTCGGCGCGCTGGTAGTCCATCCGAATCTGGTCGAATGCGATGGTTCCTGACGACGGCTTGGCCAGGTAGTTAATGCATTTCAGCAGCGTGGTCTTGCCGGTCCCGCTCGGGCCGATGATTGACACCACGTCTCCGCGTTGCACCGAAAGATTGACGCCGTTCAGGACCTGGGTGCTTCCGTAGGACAGCCTGATATCTCTGAGTTCGAGCATTTCTGATTGGTGTTCCTTTATTTCGTGCGCGAGGGGCCGACGGCCAGACGATCGCCATGCGGCCAGGAATTCCTGCGCATCAGTTCCCCTTTTCTTGTCATCAGCTGCCGGGTCGGCCGGCTTTTGTTGGCGGCATCCAGCCCGATGGTGGTGACGATATGCGACTTCATTTCCCGGCCTCCGCATGGCCGAGAACGTGCATCAGCCGGTTTGCCCAGCCGAAGATCGATATGGCGTGGATCAGGTCGATGATTTCGGCATCATCCATTCCGACAGATCGAAGCGAGGCGATATCATCCGCCGTCGCTTCCGACGGCGCCGCCGACAGTCGGCGGGCAAAGCTGTAGATTGCCGCATCGCGCGGCCCAAGGTTTTCGGTTTTGTCGAGGTACAGCGCAGTGACCACGTCATCGCTCTTGGTCAGCTCCGCATGCCGGCGAGCGTGAACGACGGCACAGAATTTGCAGCCGTTGATCATCGACGCGCCTAACGCGCCAAGTTCGCGATCGGGGCGGGCAAGTCCGCCTTCGACATACATAATGGCGTTGAACAGGATCGTGCGGGCAAGATAGCTTTCGGGATCATGTACGAGGGTGCGCACATATTCCGAAACTTTCTTGGCAGAGGGCGTGACCTTCATCGCTTCGAGCTGCTCCGGCGTGGCCTCGGATAGCTCGACCGGTGCGATGTAGGGATGCCAATTCAGAGGCTTCAGGCGAACCGAGGAAATCATACCGACCTCATCAATCGCAGGCCGGTCGCAACCCGGGTCTGGAAGTTTGCGAAGGCAATCAGTTCGGAGAGCGCGACGATCTGAGGGTTGTTCAATCCGGCCTGCGCCAGCAGCACGATGTGACTCGCCTCTGCTTTTTTCGGCGTCAGCGTGATCAGGTCGACATGCTTGGCGATGGTCGCCAATGGCTCCTCAAGATCCGTTTCGCCTCGAGCCAAGGCCAGAAGCTGCTCCGTCGGACCGAACTGAGCCAGCTGCACATCATATTCAGCCATCAGGACCGGATCGGCATTCAGGGCGGCCATGCGACGGGCCAGAGCAACCCGCAAATTCGGCGCCAGCCCTTGGTCATTTGCCGGACGCATTACAGAAAGGCGACATTCCTCAGCCCCTTGCACGAATTCGGGTCGAAACCGCCGCGCAGCGAAAAGGGCATCTTCCGGCGAAAGACCGGCGGCCTTATCCATTGCGTCGATCACTGCACGGCCTCCTTCTGCAGCAGAGGTGTTGAATCGGCCCATTCGTCACCCAGAAGTTCGGGGGTGTCGTAAGCGATCAGATTGGCGAAGTGGGTTTCGACATCTTCCGCAAAGAGCGATGCGGTAATGCCCCGGACGAGACGGTCGGCACCGGCGCTGACGGCTGGGATATCGCCGGACACCTTCCCATGAGTCAGCATGGCGGCATCGTTGAAGCAGTGGATATGCGCCAGCATCGGGTAGGAGCCGGGAATGCGTTCGCGAAACTCGAAAGCTGGACCGAGGTCCGGCGCCTCCGACATACCTGGACGCGGCGGTCCCATATCCGATGTGTATCGACCATCCGACCAGGTCCGGATATAGGGGGCGAGAGCTGCAAATTCGGGGCGGTCGCTGAAGTCGTTCGAAAAGCCGGTTGCCGCGATCAGGAAATCGTAGCGCATTGCCCCTTGTGTGGTTTCGACCACAAGGCCTCCGGCATCTTCCTTTATTGCGACGATGCCACAGTCGAGGAAGAACCGCGCATTCGGGTGGCGAGACACGCGAAGCGTCGAAGAACGCGGCGGCGGCGTCTGGGTCGAGGCAGTATAGTCGAAGAATTTCCATTTCCAGGCGTCGGGCAGGTGATAGATACCGTGCACGACTCCCTGGCTGCCGATGCCGGTCAGCTTATTGATGCGCGGCATTTCCTTGCGCCGGATCAACATGTCGACAGAACCGGCGCCCGCCTCGAGCGCCGTTGCGGCATTGTCCATGGAAGAGGCGCCGGCGCCGATCACCGCCAAACGCTTGCCTTTCAGCGCATCGAAATCGATGTCGTCGGCAGAATGGGCCCAATAGGTGCGATCGATGCCCTTGAGGAAATCGGGCACGGCAAAACCGCCGAGGCCGGACCGGCCAGTGGCCAGAACGAGATGGCGGGTCAGAACCAGGCCCGTTTCCGCGCCTTCGACATCGATCGCAATCAAATCATCGACAGGCGCGACGCCGGTCATGCGCACGCTGTTTCGCACCGGCAGGGCAAGAACCTTGCGGTACCAGACCAGATAATCCATCCACTGGCCCCTGGGGATCTTGTCCAGTGACCGCCAGGCCTCAACACCCCATTGCGCGGTGAACCAGGCGCGGAAGGTCAACTGCGGCAGACCAAGGGAGGGGCCGTTCAGGGTCTTCGGCGAGCGCAGCGTCTGCATGCGCGCAAACGTCACCCATGGACCTTCGAGTCCAGCCGGAGCGGCATCATAGGCGACGACATTGGTGATCCCGGTCAGGACAAGCTTTGCCGTGGCGGCAAGTCCGCACATGCCGGCGCCAATAACAACGACGTCACGGACCGGCACGCCGTCATGCATTCGCTTGGGGACCCAGGGCTTGGAGGGCAGCTCGAGAAACTCGAGATCCTGCGCAAGTTGTGCCTCCAGTGCATCAAGTCCTGCGGGGGTGGGCGTATGCTTCATATTCCAGTTCCGTGACTTGTGCCCGATGCGGGATCGGTCACCAATTGGCCGGCTAAGGCTGGATCGAGCTTCCTGAAGCCGGCGATCGACCGTTCAGCAACCGCTTCGACCGCATCGATCAACGCCTGTGCGACTGGACGAAGGGGGCGATTTGCTGCAGCCACAACGCCCCAATAAAAGAGAACGGTTACATCGAGCGGGCGAATGACGACGCCCGGCAGGGGCACGCCATAGGCCGTGAGGGGATCGATGACTGCCGCGACCCCAGTCTTGCGCACGATCTGCAAGGCGCCATAGGCAGTATTGGTCCGGATCACCGGGCCGGTGTCGATGCCCCGGGCCGCCAAGGCCTTGGCGACATGCAACTGAAAACGCAGCGGATTGAGCAACGTGGCGACGCGGCGACCGGCAAAACCCGCGAGCGGGACGACATCAAGCTTGGCCAGCGGGTCGTCCTCCCGCACGGCCGCAACATCGGGCGCCGAATAGAGCCGCAGGACATCCAGACCGGGCGTATCGAGCGGCAGACTTGAGAACCCGATCTCGGCACGTCCGCTGCGCACTTCCTGGGCGACGATCGAGGGAAGAAACTGCCCGAGATGCGTCTCATGCGGAAGCTCGACGCCCTTGAGCTCAGCCAGGGCCGTCGGGATCAAGCCGGTGCCGATCGCGGACGTCGTCACAATCTGCAGGATGCGGCCCCTGCCGGCCGCGATCATCTTGGCCCGCGCCGCGAGTTCGGTGAAGGACATCAGCAGGCGCCGCGCTTCCTCCTCGAAGGCGACTCCTTCTTCAGACAGCTGCACTCGTCGACCGATCCGATGCAGCAATTCGAAGCCAAGCTCGGCCTCGAGATCCTGAATGGTGCGTGTCACCGCAGGCTGGGAACGACCGAGCATGTCAGCCGCCTTGGTGATGCTGCCGCTGGCAGCAACCGCAAGGAAGGTCTGAAGGTCTCGGGTTTCCATGCTCTCCCTACATGCGCAATCTGAATGATTGACATCGTCTCATTCGTTTTTGATATATGTCAAGTAGAAACGAATGTTCGCTGCGGCTTTGCGCATTTGCCGGCTCAGAGCCAGAATCCCGATCGGAAGCGGCCGATGAGGGCAGATGCGGCTCCAACTTGCGCAAGAACCTAATGAAAAATTGAAGCTGATCGACAGCAATGGCGAACCATAAAGCCCGCAGCAGGAGGAATATTAATGCGCGTGAGTATTTTGGGCGCCGGAGCAATAGCTTATGGCCTTGCCGCTTATTTGGCAGGATCGGGGCATTTGCCAACGCTCTGGTCGCCGTCGGGACAGCGCACCAGGGCGTTGGCTGCTGGCGAGTTGTTGAAGGCGACGGGGGATATAGAGGCGACGGTTCCGGTGCGCATTGCCAAGGATTGCCAGGATGCCATCGCCAATGCGCACGTGGTGGTGATCGCGCTCCCGGCCTACGGCCACAAGATGGTGATAGATGCCGCCGTCCCCCATTTGATCGATGGAGTTCCGGTCATCATCAGTTCGCATTGCTCATTCGCAGCGCTGTATCTCTCCAAGCGGTTGGCCGAACGCAAGGCCTCGTTGCCGATCGTCGTTTGGGGCACAACGCTGGTGACTGGCCGCCAACTCGGACCAACCGAAGTTCATGTCACTACCATTCGCCAGAAGCTTGACGTCGCGACGCTACCTTTCAAAGCCCAAGATGAAGGGTACGAACTTTGCACGACTTTGTTCGGCGATCGTTTCGTCAAGCGCGACGGGATGCTGGCGATCGCGCTCAGCAACCTCAATCCACAGAACCACCTGGGAATTGCCCTTCTTAATCTGACACGGATGGAAAAGGCCGAACGATGGAGCCAGGGGGGGAATGTCACCCCGGCCGTCGGCCGCCTTATCGAGGCTTTGGATGCAGAGCGGTTGGCAATCGCAGCCCATTTCGGCATCGCGGTTCGCACCGTCAAAGAGCATTTTTCACTATCGTTCCATGTTCCGATGGGAACCGTTTCGGAAATGAACCAGGAGATGGACCGCCAGGGCCGCGGTGGCTTTGGACCGACAACCATCGAAAGCCGCTACATTCTCGAGGATGTTCCGTTCGGGCTGCTGCCGACCGTACTGTTGGGGAAGATCACCGGGAAACCGGCCATGCTCCATGAGTCTGGAGTTTCAATATTGTCGGCGGCTTATGGTCGCGACCTCAGGGCAGACAATGACATTCTTCCTGCTCTCGGGGTTGAAGGGTGGTCAGACGCGGGCCTCGTTAATCTTTCGCGTGAGGGATTCTAACTAGCCGCAGCGGAAATGCTGAGCCACGTTAGGGCGTGGCCTTGCCTGTCCGCTTTGATGAAGAGTTTCGGGCGCCGGCAGGTGTAGGAAAGTCCTTCGGCCCATACACATCATTGGAACTCCGATCGTGTGGCGATGGCCGTTGATGACGCGATCTGGGATAACCACCGTCTGCATCCTGTTGACGACATGATGTCGTCCTAAATGCGACCGGGGAACGGTGGTGGCGCTTGGTGATTTTGCATGAGGATCGATGGTAGCGGGTGACCGTTTCAAGCGTTTCCCACATTCCGAACCGGTGCCGTTCGTATTCCGTGTCGCGTCATAGCGGAACAACCGTTGGCGCGAGGAGTACTTAGAAGTGAAGGTTTGACGCCAGAAGCTGAGCATGGCTGCTTTGCGCCGCAAAAGCAGTCATAGAGAACTGCCTGACGCACCGAGTAACTAGCTGTCCTTCGGCAGTCCAGCCTAGATGTCGGGACGACCTGTGCGCTAGCTCACCACGCTTGGCAACGGCGCCATCGGTACCACCGACTGGAGGCTTATGCCGTGCCCTCGCGATAGTCAGTGCTTTCGCGCAACGCGTCGAGCACCTCGTCACGCGTCAGCAAACCCTCTTCGATAGCAAGCTCGATGAACGGTCGCTGCTCGTTGGCCGCGGCATATACGAGCTTCGAGACCTTGGCGTATCCGAGTTTCGGAACAAAGACCGTCGCGAGAGCTGACGATCGCATCAGGTTTTTGAGCGATTGCTCGCGGTCAGCCTCAATGCCGGCAACGCAGCGGTCGGCAAAGATCCGGGTCGATTTCGCCAGCAATTCAATGGAGTCAAACAGGCGAGCGGCAATGACGGGCTCAAAATGGTTGATCTCGAGTTGTCCTTGCAGCGATGCCAGCGACACGGCGGCGTCGTTACCCACGACTGCGAAAGCCACCTGCTGCATCATCATGGGGAGGACAGGGTTGATTTTGCCGGGCATGATGGAGGAGCCAGGCTGGACCGAAGGAAGATGTAGTTCTCCCACGCCGCTGTTCGGACCCGATGAAAGGATGACGAAGTCCGAAGCGATCTTCCCGATGACTTCGGCGCAGATGCGAATCTCGGAGGAGACGCGCGCGAATCCATCAGCGCTCTGCATGGCGTCGAACATGTTTTCGCCAGGGCGGACGTTGGCTCCGACGATCTTGCGCAGGTGCCGGTATACGGCGATACGATAACCGGGCGCCGAACCGAGACCGGTGCCAATGGCTGTTCCGCCGAGGGGCAGGACCAGCATTTCGTCACGCGCAGTCATCAACTTCGGCACGAGCCTGCGAATTGCCGCCGCGTAGCCGCCGAAGGCTTGACCCAGGCGCATCGGTTGGGCCGCCTGCATGCAGGTCCGACCAATCCTCAGCACGTCGTCGAAGGCCCGTGCGCGATCCTCGAGCGCCGCCACCAGATGCGACAAGGCGTCCATGAGCGATTGTGACTTGTCGTAGACCGCCAGCTTCACCGCTGTTGGCACGACGTCGTTGGTCGATTGGCCGGTATTGACATGGTCGTTCGGGTGGATGCGGTCATATTGGCCCGGCTCGTCTCCCAACAACTGGAGTGCGCGGTTCGCAATCACCTCGTTCACGTTCATGTTGATCGATGTGCCGCCTGACCCTTCCAGGAGATCGATGACGAACTGGTCGACATGACGGCCATTCTCGATTTCCTCCGATGCCGCAATGATCGCATCGGCGATTTCGGCGGGCAGCACGCCAATGTCGCGATTGGCAGCTGCTGCCGCATGCTTGACGCGTGCAAGCGCGACGATCAGCTCCGGCGCGTCCCCAAGTTTGCGGAATGAAATATCAAAGTTCTCCTGACCGCGGAGCGTGGCAACCCCATAGAGTGCCCCTGCGGGCAACTGTCTGGACCCAAGGCTGTCGGTATCGATACGGGTGTGCGGCATGCGGGTTCCATCCGGCAATATGATGGACATCAGCATGGCAAAGCTGTCTGCGGTTTGAAACCAAAGACGTGAGACTTAAATGATTTCACTGAACAGCATAATTTGAATTTATTGTAGTGGCAGGTCGTTGCGGGCTCGTCCTACGCCCGGTAAGCGATAACGACACGCGCCGAGGACCCAGCTTGCTGCCCAGAATTGCTTTCATTGGAACCGGGGGAACCATCGCGTCCATCGGGAGCGACCCATTCGATCTGTTGGACTACAATGCTTCAGATGAGCGTGTGGATGCACGGACACTCCTGGAGCGGTCCGGCCTGCTGGGTACAATTGCGGATATCGTACCTATCGATTTCCGGCGGATGGACAGTACGGCGATTTCGTCCGCTGACTGGGCCGACCTGGCCAGCCTGTGCCGACAGCTATCCCGTGACTCAACATTCGATGGGATAGTGATCGGCCACGGAACGGCCAGCCTCGAAGAAACAGTATGGGTCTTGTCGCTGGTTCTGGAGGTCAAGGTCCCAGTGGTCGTCACCGGGTCCATGCGGCCGCTCACGGGCATATCTTCGGATGCGGGCGCGAATCTGGCGGCCGCTGTCCGCGTCGCAACTGCGAAGCACGAGGACGGAGGCAACGTTTTCGTCGTTCTGAATGACGAAGTCCATTCGCCGCGTGCTGTCACGAAGAACCACACGCTGCGTCTGAACGCCTTCCAATCGCCCTGGCTTGGACCAATAGGCACCATCGACGGATCGCGAGTCAGCTTGGCAAGGCAACCTCGGCCAAAAGCGGCTGGTTTCCCACAAGATTTGCTGCGTCGGCTGCCGCGCGTCGACATCGCTTACAGTTACGTCGGCGCCGACGGTTGCGCGATCAGGGCATTTGTCGAGGCTGGCGCGAGAGGCATCGTGTCCGCTGGCTTCGGTCCCGGAATAGGATCGCCGGCCGAGACCGCTGCCCTGGCCGACGCGATAGCGGCTGGGGTTGTCGTCGTGCAGTCGTCGCGCGCGGGAGCAAGCCAGGTTGTTGACAGCGCCCGGCACAAGGCCATGGGCATTATCGCTGGCAACGATCTCAATCCACAGAAGGCTCGTATCCTTCTCGCCCTTTGTCTTGCGCGAGAAGACACCCCGCAGAAAATTGCGCAGGTTTTTCAGTCGATTTGAGCTGCATCCGGCGAAGCCGGGGACCAGACCATGTCTTTTGACATCTCTTCAAGCCACGATATCTGGCCGATGATCTGGGGCAGTGTGTAACGCCGCAGCATATCGCGTGCGGCCTCGGCGATACGCGGCCCGAGCGTGTCGAACTCACCGCGCCGTGTGATGAGTGTCAGTTCCCTTGAAAAGCCGGGGCTGGGCAGGGGTAGCACGGCAAGCGCCGGGAAGTGCACTGCGCCCTGGAGGAGGCAGAGAGGTGTCATGATTGCCACTCCCATACCTCCGACTACCATGGCCAGCAGCGAGTCCGACGTATCGAAGGCGAGCACCTGCGGGTGCTCAATGCGTAGCCTCCGCAGGTGCCGCTCAACCTGTGCGCCCATATGGGAGCGGGCACTGTAGCGGATTAGGCGATGCTCGAACAAAACGTCCCGCAATGGCCGGTTGCGCAGCATATCCCCCCAAGCGGCGGGACAGACCAGCACGAAAGGCTCGCGAAAGAGCGGGAACCGCATCAGCCCGTCGAGTTCTCCCATGGGGTCTGAGCTGATCGCCGCGTCAATCTCATGCCGCATCAGCGCATCGGTATGGGCGTGGGCCAGCCCTGAGAAGGCGGTCACGCGCAAGGCGATAGACCCTTCCATAAGGTCGCGGATCAGGACCGGCCCAACCGCCGACGCAAACGTATCCACCATGCCGAGACGCAGATCCTGGCGCTCGGGGCGCGATGCCGTCGCTCTGACCTCCTCGACCGCTCGCTCGGCCCTGAGGGCGATTTCCCGGATATGGGCAACGAGAACTCGGCCTGCCTCAGTCGGTACCAGAGGTCGGCGGTCTCTATGCACGAGCGGCACATCGATCTGTGCCTCGGCGCGCTTCACCGCTTGCGACACCGCGGATTGCGTCAGGCCAAGCTGAGCCGCTGCGGCGCTCATGCTGCCTTCCTCAATGACGGTCGCGGCGATTTCCAGAGCATGCAAGTCGGGGAGCAGCATGTGCAGTCAGGATAATGGTTTCCAGTAATCTCACTACTAATAGTGATTTGCCATTGCCGCAAGACAGGACATTCAACAGGCTTGCTGCGTACTGAGTACCTGCGCTGCGCAAACAGAAGTCCAAAGAAAAAAACGGGCACAGGTTGGTTCTTGAGGACTGAACTCCATCAGAGGGAATTGAAATGATTAACCTGAAGGCACTGGCGCTTGCAGCCGGCATCGCATTCACCGGATCAGTAGCTTACGCCCAGACGCTCGACTGCGGCACCGATACACTTTGCCGCGTAAAAGCGGCCGGCGTGCTGAAGATCGGCACGAAGGACGACTATGTACCGTGGTCATACCGGGCTGCGGACGGCAGCTTCAAGGGTATGGAAGTCGATATCGGTAACAAGATTGCCAAGGTCCTCGGCGTGAAGACCGAATTCGTCAAGGTCAATTCTGCCAATCGCTTCGAATTCCTCGCGCAGGGCCAGATCGATTTGATGATCGCATCGGCCTCGGATACCGCTGAACGGCGCAAGATCGTCACATTCGTGCATCCGAACTACTATTCGTCCGGCTATACAGTATTCCTGCCGGCTGCAGTGAAGGCCACCCAATGGAGCCAGATTTCCGGCCAGACTGTCTGTGCCGTCCAGGGCGCCTGGTACAACAAGCCGGCCCAGGAGGAATTCGGCATCAAGGTTCTCGCTTTCCCGGGCACCGCGGAGACCGAAGCCGCCATGACCCAGGGGCGCTGCATCGGCCTGCTGGAGGACGATAACCAAATTAACGTTCGCCTGAGTGACCCGAAATGGGCAGGTTACCAGATGCCGCTGCCAATTCAGGCAGACACGCCTTGGGGCATGGCGGTGCGGCAGGCGGATCAGTCGTCGCCCTTCTATTACTTCGTAGCGGGTGTGATCTCGGAGATGCATCGGGACGGCACACTCCTCGATCTGGAAAAAGCGAACGGCATCAAGAACTCAGCCTTCTTGATCAGGATGCATGACGCTTTGAAGGACCACATCGACTGATCCTTGCATAACGGCATGTCCGGCGCCGCGGCGCCGGACCAACTGAGGTCAGGGCTTATGATTGCCGACATCCAGACATTCTTTCGTCATCTCGCGGACTCCGGGATAAACCTGACCATCTTTTACGATGCGTTCGACTTCGATCGCTTCGTGAAGGGTCTCGGCAACACGCTTTTGTTGGTCGTGCTCAGCGGATTCTTCTCCATCATTATTGGCGCAGCAGGCGCCGCGGTTCTCACGCTAAGTAAGGGACCCGCTACAGCGGTCGTACGTGCCTATGTTGCGCTTTTCCGCAACACGCCGCTGCTTGTGCAGATGTATTTCTTCTACTTCGCGATTGGCAGCATCATGCCCGTGTCACAGAATGAGATCGGCCTGCCGGTGCCGCTCCTTGGCAGTTTCAGTTGGGCGGTTATCTCGCTTTCGCTCTACTCCGGCGCGTTCAACGTGGAAACGTTCCGCTCCGGTGTCGGCGCGGTTCACAATTCCTACGAGGAAGCTGCCCTGGCGCTGGGTTACAGTCGCACGCAGGCCTTCATCTCCGTCACGGTCCCACTGGCGCTGCGATTCTCTTTCGCCTCGCTGTCGAACAACTTAGTCGACCTGACCAAGGCAACGACGGTCGCCTACGCGGTCGGCGTAGCTGAGCTCCTCTACGTGTCCAACCAGATCTGGTCGGATTCGCTGAACACCATCGAGATGATGAACGTCATGCTGCTGATCTACCTGGGGCTGACCGGAGCCGTCGTCTTCATCATCAACCGGGTTGAGGCGGCGACACGTTTGCCCGGATTTGGTCTGGGAGTCGGGTGATGGGGGACCTGAACTTGTTCGGTCGCCTCCTGGAGTGGATGCCCTTCCTCCTGAAAGGATTTGGCCTCAACATCCTGATGAGCGTCCTTGCCATCACCATCGGCACGACCGTTGGGACGTTCCTGGGGCTGGGACAACTGTCGAGCCTGCGCATTGTCGGCTGGCCCTCGCGGCTGGCCACGCAATTGTTCCGCAACGCACCGTGGCTGGTCCTGCTGTTCTACTGCATCTTCCTGATGCCCTATCAGGTCAGTATCGGCGGCTCCGTGATAGTTATGCCGAGCTGGCTACGCGCCACGATAGGGTTCTCGTTCCCCGTGGCCGCAAATTTCTCGGAAATCGTACGTGGGGCGGTCAACTCCGTCCCGCGTGGTCAGTGGGAGGCCGCCGAAGCCTTGGGCTACAGGCGTAGCGCAACGCTGTTTCGTATCATTCTGCCGCAGTGCATTACTCGGATGATCCCACCGTGGATGAACCTCTATGCGCTCCTCCTTACCGCGACCCCACTCTCGGTGATCGTTGGCGTGGAAGAGGCTTTGGGCAGGACGCAGGCGGCAGTTCAGGCGGTGTCGGACTCGCGGATGCTGATACCGATGTACCTTTCGCTGCTGGCGATGTTTTTCATCTACACGTGGCCGATCAACCGCCTGTCCCTGATGCTCGAGCGCCGCTTCCGTACGAAATGAGGTTTCGATATGAACTTCTCCAGCTCGTCCCAGCCCTTGATTGCGCTTCGCGGTGTTCGCAAGTCTTTCGGAGCCGTCGAGGTTCTCCGCGGCATCGACATAGATATCCGAAAGGGCGAAGTCGTGGCCATCATTGGCCCGTCCGGATCGGGTAAATCGACAATTCTGAGAACGATCAACGGGCTGACGCCGATCAATGAAGGCGTCATCACGGTCGGCGAGATCAAGGTCAACGATCCGAAAGTCGACAAGGTCAAGCTTCGACATCGTGTTGGCATGGTCTTCCAGCAATACAATCTGTTCCCGCACAAGACGGTGCTGGAGAATGTCGCCATGGCGCCGATCCAGGTGCTGAAGCAGCCTCGGCCTCAGGTCGAAGAACGCGCCCGCAAGCTCCTCGGCGAGATGCGCCTTCCAGACAAAGCGAGCTCCTATCCTGGAGAGCTGTCAGGCGGCCAGCAGCAACGTGTTGCGATTGCGCGGGCGCTGTGCATGGAGCCCGAAGTTATCCTCTTCGACGAAGTCACCGCGGCTTTGGACCCGGAGATGGTGAAGGAAGTGCTTTCCGCTGTCAGGAAAGTCGCCGAGGATGGCATGACCTGCATTCTCGTGACGCACGAGATGGGTTTCGCGCGCGAGGCGGCGGACCATATCTACTTTACCGACAAGGGTGTGATCGTTGAGCATGCACCGCCCGCCGACTTCTTCGCACGTGCAAGTGATCCGCGAACCAAGGAATTCCTTTCCAAAGTTCTGTAGGCATTGTTTCCACTGAGCACATCTTTGACCTCATCGACAATGTCGGCGCGGTCGTCGCTCGGGTGCCAAACGTCCGCTTCCGGCGCGATCGCGACCGTCTCCCGGCACCTGAATTGCGGCTGAGCAAACTGACGGCGCCGCATTGAAATTATTGAGAAATTTTGCCCGAGAGCGCTACCATAAATTTCGATTTTAATAAGTATTTCAAACGCTTAACGGATTCGTGGTAGCGGAGGTTCGTGGTAGCGGAGGAGGGACTTGAACCCCCGACCCCAGGATTATGATTCCCGTGCTCTAACCAACTGAGCTACTCCGCCAGGAGTGACGAAGAGGCTCGAGGAACCGCCCAGGGATCGGGCAATTTCGAGGCGTTCGCCAAGGTCGCGCGGATATAAGGTTGGCAGGGCAAACCTGTCAAGCCGGACGCACCAGTATAATCCAATCCCAGAAAAGCTTTGCCGGGCAGGCACTGAAGCGCATGCAGCGGGGTTGAGTTCGACCGGGCACGTCGCTATGTCTCGGCCATGAAATTCTAGAGTTTGAACGAATGAAGCCGCGCATCGCAGTCCTCGGTTGCGGATACTGGGGCAGCAACCACATCCGCACCCTCAAGGCGCTCGGCGCGCTCCACGCCGTTTCCGACGTCAACCGCGCTCGCGCCGAAGGCTTCGCCAGTGAGCAGGACTGCTTGGCGATCGAGCCGGACAAGCTGTTCGAGCGCGCCGATGTCGATGCCATCGTCATGGCGCTGCCGCCGCAATACCATGCCGACATGGCGGTGCGCGCCGTCGAAGGCGGCAAGGACGTGCTGGTGGAGAAGCCGATCGCGCTGACGGTCGCCGACGCCGAGCGTTCGGTGAAGGCGGCAAGGGACAATGGCCGCGTCTTCATGGTCGGCCATGTGCTGCGCTTTCATCCTGCCTTCGAGACGCTCAAGGCGCTCATCGACAATGGCGAGCTCGGCGAGATCCGCTATATCCACTCGCACCGGCTCGGCCTCGGCAAGTTCCATACCGAGAACGACGCGCTTTGGGACCTTGCGCCGCATGATCTGTCGATGATCCTCGCCATCACCGGCACCGAACCGATCGAGGTCAGGGGCGAGGGCGCGGCGCTCTTAGACAATCTCAGCGACTTCGCGCATCTGCACATGCGTTTTCCCAATGGCGTGCGCAGTCATCTCTTCGCCTCTCGCCTCAATCCCTATCGCGAGCGGCGGCTGACCGTGGTCGGCACCAAGGCAATGGCGGTGTTCGACGATGTCGAGCCGTGGGAGCGCAAGCTTGCCGTCTATCGGCACGCGGTCTGGCAGGATAGCGGCCAGTGGGCCTTCACCGCGAACGAGCCGTCCTATGTGGCAGTCGGCGAAGGCATGCCGTTGACGCGGGAGCTTGCCCATTTCATGCAGTGCATCGAGACGCGCGCCGAACCGCGCACCGACGGCGAGGAAGCGATCCGGGTTTTGCGCATCCTGACGGCGGGCACGGTGACGCATAGCGGTTCATCGGCCTGAGCCGCCTGCAAAGACGATCCTGAACTGTAGCGGCTGGCGGAAGCTTTGGCTTACTCGGCGGGAATGTGCGCGGGCCGCGCCGCAAGCCTCGACAGCATGGCCTCGGCCTCGGCGCCGCGCTCGGAGCGCTCGATGAAGCCGCCGCCGAAGACACGCGCCTCGTTGCCGTCATCGGAATAGAGCACGCAGGCCTGCCCGGGCGCGATGCCGGATTCGCCGTCGACCAGCTCGACCGAGGTCACGCCGTCGCGATGATGCAGCACGGCCGGGCGCGGCGGCCGGGTCGAACGGACTTTTGCGAAAAGCTCGATGCCGCCGGCGGGGACGTCCGAGAGCGGGCCGTCGCCAAGCCAGTTCATGGCGCGCAGATAGATCTTGTGCGTCTCCAGCGCCTCGCGCGGGCCGACGACGACGCGCGCCCGGTCGGCGTCGAGATGGACGACATAAAGCGGCTCGCCTGAGGCGATGCCGATGCCGCGGCGCTGGCCGATCGTGTAGCGCAGGATGCCTTCATGGCGCCCGAGCACGCGGCCGTCGATATGGACGATGTCGCCCGGATTGGCGGCCGCCGGCTTCAGCTTGGCGATGATGTCGGAATACTTGCCTTGCGGTACGAAGCAGATGTCCTGGCTGTCCTGCTTGGCGGCGACCGTCAGCCCCATCTCCTCGGCGATCGCCCGCACCTGCGGCTTAGAGAGGCCGCCCAGCGGAAAGCGCAGATAGTCGATCTGCGCCTGCGTGGTGGCGAACAGGAAATAGCTCTGGTCGCGGTCGGCATCGACCGGACGGTAGAGCGCGCGATGGGCGCCATTGGCGCGGGAGCGGATGTAGTGGCCGGTGGCCAAGGCGTCGGCGCCGAGATCCTGCGCGGTGGCCAAAAGATCGGCGAACTTGACCGTCTGGTTGCACGACACGCAGGGAATCGGCGTCTCTCCGGCGACATAGCTCTCGGCGAAGGGATCGATGACCGCCTTGCGGAAGCGCTCTTCGTAGTCGAGCACGTAATGCGGGATGCCGAGCGTCTCGGAGACGCGGCGGGCGTCGTCGATATCCTGGCCGGCGCAGCAGGAACCCGCCCGGTGTGTGGCCGCGCCGTGATCGTAAAGCTGCAAGGTGACGCCGACGACATCATAGCCCTCTCGCTTCAGGATGCCGGCAACGACCGACGAATCGACGCCGCCCGACATGGCAACGACGACGCGGGTGTTTTCTGGGCGTCCGGGAAGATCGAGGCTGTTCATGGTTCTTTCAATCTGCGTGGCGCTGGCTGCCAATGGCCGGAATATAGGTCAAGCGACCCGGGTGCGCCAGCTTGCCTGCCGAAGCGATTTTTCCCGGCAAAATCAGGGCTCCGACCGCGATTGTCTCAAATGCCGAACAAAAACCTAACGTGACGTTCACGATCCTTACCTAGTCATTAGGGTTCGCTTAGGCAAATTTTAAAGCTGTGGCGGTACTGTGGCGGGGGTTTGGGCTTTTTGGTTTTTGTAGAGAGTACGAAAGA
>NZ_RZSL01000530.1:0-4213 GCF_003997355.1 Mesorhizobium sp. M1E.F.Ca.ET.041.01.1.1
GGGCACGGTGCTGATCACCGTGCATCCGGAAGCGCTCTCGACAGGTGCCTTGCGTTTGGTGACGGCGGTCATTGCCCTCGGCCCAAAGGCGAAGGGCGTCATCAAAACCTTTTGCAAGGAGGCCGGGCTGGAGGCGCCGAAGAATATCCCGACGCCAAAGGGCGACCGTGTGCTGTTGTGGCGGCCGCAGGACGACAAGAAGCCTTTCCCCGTCAAGGCGATCGAACCCGACCAGTCGCTGAAGCGGCACAGCCGCAAATATGCCGAAGGCGAGCTCGATGAAGCCGCCAGCTTCTATTTCACCGGGCCAAAAAAGGCGATGAATCTGAGGGCCTACAATCTGATCATCTTCGCCCGGATGGCGGAAGGCATCGACGACAAGACCTGGGAGTATCACCTGCGCGCCGGCGACTATTCCAAATGGTTCCGCCAACAGATCAGGGACAAGGAGCTGGCACGCGAGACGGCCGAGGCCGAGAAGGACAAGCGTCTGTCGCCAGAGGAGAGCCGCAAGCGCGTGCTGGAGGCCGTGCGCCGCCGCTACACAGCGCCGGCCACGGCACCGAAGAAGTAACCCAGTCGATCCGGGCGGTCAGCTACCTCAGCTCGCCTCGCGCATTGCCTCGGCCGCCTGCAGGTCGACCGAGACAAGCTGGCTGACGCCCTGCTCGGCCATGGTGACGCCGAACAGCCGGTCCATGCGCGCCATGGTGATCGGGTTGTGGGTGATGATGACGAAGCGCGTCTCGGTGGTCTTCGCCATCTCTTCCATCAGATTGCAGAAGCGCTCGACATTGTGGTCGTCGAGCGGCGCGTCGACCTCGTCGAGGACGCAGATCGGCGCCGGATTGGTGAGGAAGACGGCAAAGATCAGCGACATCGCCGTCAGCGCCTGCTCGCCGCCGGACAGCAGCGTCATGGTCTGCGGCTTCTTGCCGGGAGGACGGGCAAGGATTTCGAGCCCCGCCTCCAGCGGATCTTCCGACTCGATGAGCTGCAGCTCGGCGGTGCCGCCGCCGAACAGATGCGAGAACAGCCGCTGGAAATGGCCGTTGACCACCTCGAAGGCCGACAGCAGCCGTTCGCGGCCTTCGCGGTTGAGGCTCTGGATCGCCTGACGCAGCTTGCGGATCGCCTCGATAATGTCCTCGCGCTCGGAAACGATGGTCTCCAAACGCTCGGACAGCTCCCGCTGCTCCTCCTCGGCGCGCAGATTGACGGCGCCGAGGCGCTCGCGCTCGATCTTCAGCCGGTCGAGCTGGCGCTCGACCTCGGCCATGTCGGGCATCGGATCGTCGGCTTCGAGACCGGTATGCTTGATGACGAGATGCGGCGGCGTGTTCAGCGCTTCCTGGATGCGCGCCTCGACCTCGGCGCGCCGCTCGTCGGCCGCCGTCAGCCGCTCCTCGGCGCGGACGCGGGTTTCGCGCGCTTCGGCGAGCGACTGGATGGCGGCGGTCGCCGCCTTGTCGAGCTCGGCCTGCTTGTTTTCCGCTTCCTGCAGGCGGTCGCCGGCGGCCTGGCGCAGCGTCTCGGCCTCGGAAAGCTGCGACAGCAGCGCGCGGCGCTTGGTGTCGATCTCATCGGGCGCGTCGGCCAGCCTCTCGCGCTCGGCTTCGGCTTCGGCCTTGCGTTCACCGAGAGCGGCGATCTGCGTCGAGGCATTCTCGGCGCGCTCCAGCCAGTTCTTGCGCTCCGTGCCGATGGCGTCGAGCCTGCGCATGCGCGCCTCTGCCTCGCGCCGCAATCCTTCATGCACGGCGCGGGCATCGGCAAGTGTGGCACGGTCGCGCGCGACGTTGGCGGAGACCTGTTCGAGCTGCAATTGGAGATCGCCGAGATCGGGCGCGTCCTTCAGCATCTCCTCGGCTTCGAGGAAGGCCGCTTGCGTCTCTTCATGGCTGTCGACGATGCGGGCACGCGCCTCCTCCTGCGCGGCACGCCGGCTCGCCAGCTCGCCGCCGGCCTTTTCGGCCTCGGCCAGCGCATTGCGCGCGGCATCCAGCCCGTGCTGGGCATCGCGGCCGGCCTGGCGCGCGTTGCGCTCGGCCTCGCTCGCCTGGCGCATCGCCTGCTCGGCGCGCGCCAGTGCTTCCTCGGCCTCGCGCACGACGCGTGTCGCCTGCACGGCTTCGGCATCGAGCTCGGCCAGACGGTTCTTCTGCGCCAGCCGCTGCGCGGCCGCAGTCGGAGCATCGGCGCTGGCGGTGAGCCCGTCCCAGCGCCAGAGCGCGCCGTCGCGGCTGACCAGCCGCTGGCCCGGTGCCAGAAGCGCCTGCAGACGGCGGCCGTCGGCGCCATCGACGATGCCGATCTGAGCCAGCCGGCGGGCAAGCTGCGCCGGCGCGCGCACCACACTCGCTAGGCTCTTCACGCCTTCGGGCAGCGCCGCATCGCCGGGCTGGACCGCGCTCTCGCCCCAGTGCACCGGGGCGCTGCGGTCGAGCGGGACATCGAGGTCCTCGCCCAGCGCCGCACCAAGCGCGGTCTCGTAGCCGCGCTCAACGCTGATCTGCTCGAGCACCGAAGGGAAGAGGTCGCCACTTGCGGCATTGAGGATCTTGGCCAGCGTGCGCGCTTCGGTCTCGATGCGCTGCGATTCGGCCTTGGCGTCCTGCAGCGGCGGACGGGCGGCATTCTCGGCGGCGCGCGCCTCGGCGACCGCCTGCTCGGCGGCAATGGCACCTAGCTCGCTCTCCTCCAGGCGGGCGAGCGCGTCCTCGACAAGCAGGCGCTTCTCGGCGGGATCGGGCAGGCCGGAAATGCGCGCGACGATGTCGGAAAGCTCGCGGTCGACCTCGGCAAGCTGGCGGGCGAAGCGGTCGCGGCGCTCGGCGGTCTCGCGCAAGGTGCGCTCGATCTGGTGGCGCGAGGCGGCCGCCTCGGCGCGTTCGGCCGTCAGCGCAGCAAGTTTTGCTTCGCTTTGCGAGAGCGTCGCGCCGGCCTGCTCGAAAGCGGCGCGCGTGGTGGCCTCGCGTTCGGCGGCGCCAGCGTTTTCCGAATTGAGCTCGGCTTCCTCGGTGCGAAGACGCTCCAGGATGTCGGCATTGTCGCGCACCATCCGCTCCTCGCGGGCGATGTCGGCGTCGAGTTGCTGCAGCCGGCGTTCCAGCTCGGCCTGGCGCGAGCGGATGCGGCCGGCTTCCTCTTCGATCTGCGTCTTGGCGATCGACAGGCGCTGGAAGGCAGCAGCGGCGGCGGCTTCGGCGTCGCGCAGGTCCGGCAGCCGGTGCGCGGCGATGCCCTGCTCCCTGGCGGCCGCCATCTGGGCGGCGGCGCGGTCGCCGACCAGCGTGGTTGCTACGGCAAGCGCCGAGCGCGCCTCGCCTTCCTGGGTCTTGGCCAGCGTCCAGCGCAGATGCAGCAGCGTCGCCTCGGCCTTGCGGATATCGGCCGACAGGTTCTTGAAGCGCGAGGCCTGGCGCGCCTGGCGCTTCAGGCTCTCGATCTGGCTTTCCAACTCGCCGACGACGTCGTCCAGCCGCTCGAGGTTCTGCTCGGCCGCCTTCAGTCTCAGTTCGGCCTCGTGCCGGCGCGTGTGCAGGCCGGAAATGCCCGCAGCCTCTTCGAGAAGCGCGCGCCGGGCCTGCGGTTTTGCCTGGATCAGCTCACCGATGCGGCCCTGCCCGACCATCGAGGGTGAGCGCGCGCCGGTCGACTGGTCGGCGAAGAGCAGTTGCACGTCCTTGGCGCGCGCTTCCTTGCCGTTGATGCGGTAGAGCGAGCCCGCCTCGCGCTCGATGCGGCGCGACACCTGCAGTTCGTCGGCATCGTTGAAGGCGGCGGGCGCCGTGCGGTCGCTATTGTCGAGGAACAGCGTGACTTCGGCGGTGTTGCGGGCCGGCCGTGCGCCAGAGCCGGAAAAGATCACGTCGTCCATGCCGGACGCGCGCATGTTCTTGTAGGAGCTTTCGCCCATTACCCAGCGCAGCGCCTCGACAAGGTTCGACTTGCCGCAGCCGTTCGGCCCGACGATGCCGGTCAGCCCGCGTTCGATGACGAACTCGCCGGGCTCGACGAAGGACTTGAAACCGAGGAGGCGAAGGCGCGAAAACTTCATTCGCGCCGCCCCATGAGCGGGTTCCGCAAAAGTGTTCCGCGGTTTTGCGACGAGAACCCGCGGCCAGACAAATGGGCCAGAACGCCGAAGCGCGATCGCTTCGGCGCGGCCCGGACGTCAGAGCAAAGGGTCGATGATGGCCGACATTTCCTC
>NZ_RZSL01000531.1:0-4198 GCF_003997355.1 Mesorhizobium sp. M1E.F.Ca.ET.041.01.1.1
GCCGAAGAAGCTGCTGGACGAGCTTGCCATGCTCAAGGCCGAACTGGTCGGGCTGCCGCCCGATGCGGCGCAGAAATTCCCCTCCGAGCTTTCGGGCGGCATGATCAAGCGCGCGGCGCTCGCACGCGCGCTGGCGCTCGACCCAGACATCGTCTTTCTCGACGAACCGACTTCGGGCCTCGATCCGATCAGCGCGGCCGAGTTCGACGAGCTGGTGGTCAAGCTGCGCGATACGATGGATCTGACGGTCTATATGGTCACGCACGACCTCGACACGCTGTTCACCGCCTGCGACCACGTGGCGGTGCTCGGCAAGAAGAGGGTGCTGGTCGAAGGCACCATCGACGACATGCTGAAAAGCGAGGAGCCGTGGGTCAAATCCTATTTCCGCGGAAAACGCGCCCGGCAACTTGATCTTGCGGCGCGTGCTTAGCCATAAGTGGGGCAATGGAAACCAGAGCCAACTACGTTATTGTCGGCATCTTCACACTGGCTGCGATCCTCGCGGCCTTCGCCTTCGTCTATTGGACCGCTGCGATCGGCGAAAGGGGCGAGACGACGCTTCTGCGCGTGCGCATTCCTGGCTCGGCTTCGGGCCTCGGCCGCGGCAGCTTCGTGCTCTTCAACGGCGTCAAGGTGGGCGACGTCAAGCGTGTCTATATCGACGTCGACAATCCGACCGTCGCCATCGCCGACACCGAGATCGACCGCATGACGCCGATCACCAAGTCGACGCAGGCCGATATCGGGCTCGCGGGCCTCACCGGTCAGGCCAATATCGAGCTCAGGGGCGCGGACCCCAAGGAAGCCAAGCTGCTCGACGAGGCGGAGAAGGAGGGCAGGGTCCCCGAGATCGTCGCCAATCCTTCGGCCGTGACCAACCTGTTGCAGACGGCGCAGAACATCTTCTCTCGTGCCGACAAGGTGCTTTCAGATCTCGAGGGCTTCACCAAGGACGTTCGCGGCCCGCTGACGCAGACCGTCAAGAATGTCGAGACCTTCTCCGACGCGCTGGCCAAGAATTCGGACGGCATCGACAAGTTCCTGTCTGCCGTGAGCTCGCTCTCAGATCAATTGCAGAACGTGTCAGGCAGGCTCGACAGCACGTTGAAGGCCGCGGAAGGACTGCTCAACTCCGTCGACAAGGACAGGATCAAGAGCATCGTCGCCAATGTCGACACGGTCACGGCGAACCTGAAGGAAACCTCGAAGCAGTTCGACACGACCATCGACAACGTCAACACGGCGGTCGGCTCGATCAACGACTTCGCCAAGCAGACGCAAGGCACGCTCGCCAAAGTCGACAACGTGCTCGATGGGATCGATCCCGCGGATGTCCGCACGGCGCTCGCCAACATCCAGAAGGCCAGCGACAGCGCCAACAGGGCGGCCGCCGACATCGCCAAGGTCACCGACAAGATCGCCAACCGCTCCGACGATATCAACGATACCATCAAGAACGCACGCCAGCTTTCGCAGCGCCTCAACGACGCCTCGGTGCGCGTCGACGGCATCCTCGCCAAGGTCGACAAGCTTCTCGGATCCGGCGAGGCCAACGGCGTGATGGCCGACGCCAGGGCGACGCTGAAATCCTTCAAGCAGGTCGCCGATACGCTGAATGCGCGGCTTGGCACCATCACCGACAATCTGGCGCGCTTCTCCGGCCAGGGGCTGCAGAATGTCGAGGCGCTGGTTCAGGACAGCCGGCGCTCGATCAACCGCATCGAGGAAGCGGTAACTGACCTCAGCCGCAACCCGCAGCGCATTCTGACGGGCGGCGAGGGTGAGGTTCGTCAGTTTGACGGCAGGGCACGGCGTTGACTTCGGCTGCCGCGAACGCCAAGAACATGGATTGCAGCTGTAAGTTGATCGTCAGATCCGGGGACAACGGGGATCGCGCGTGAAGTCGGTGAGAGGGTTGAAGTCGGTTGCCGCCGCGGCGCTCGCGCTTGCGCTTGCCGGATGCGCGGCGCTGGGAGGCAAGCCGGCGCCGCTCGATACGTTCGAGCTTTCTGCTCCGGCGGTCGACATGCACGGCCATAGCCGCCGCCAGATCCTGATCGCCCAGCCTTCTGCGCTGAAGGCGCTGGATAGTCAGAACATCGTCATCAGGCCGTCCGACCAGTCGATCCAGTTCCTCAAGGGCGCGCAATGGGCGGATCGCCTGCCGCTGATCGTGCAGGCCAGGCTCGCCGAGACCTTCCAGCGTTCCGGCAGCTTTGCCGGCGTCGGCAAGCCGGGCGAGGGGCTGGCGATCGACTATCAGATCATCGTCGAGGTCCGCTCCTTCGAAGTCCGCGTCAACGGCGGCGAACATGCCGATGTCGACCTGTTCGTGCGCATCCTCAACGACCGCAATGGCGAGGTGCGTGCCTCCAAGAGCTTCACGGCGACCGCGCCGGTTTCCGGCGGCGGCAACGCCGCCTATGTCGGCGCGCTGGACAACGCCTTCGGCCAGGCGGCGAAGGACATCGTCCGCTGGACGGACTCGGTGATCTGAGCGAAACCCAACACTAACGAAACCACCGTTGTGGAGCCATAATGGCCGACAGTTTTGTCCAAAGGACGTTTTCGGTCGATGGTACGGAGGTGACCTGCCGCTTCTTTTTGCCCGAAGCGGAGCAGGGGCGAGATTTCCATTGTCGGTACGAAATAGCCTGGCCCGAAGGTTCGCGCTCCCGAAAAGCGTACGGGATCGATGAGGTGCAGGCGCTATTGCTCGCAATGCAAATGGCCCATGCTGATCTTTTGTCAGAACGCGAACGCAACGGGCGACAAGTGCTATGGCTCGATCAGCGAAGTCTCGGATTGCCCATCGCCAATTCAATTCGTGATTTGGATCCCGACGGCGGGTTCTCAACGTAAGTCAGATCAAAAAAGGCGGGCTTTGGCCCGCCTTTTTTGTATCCTCGATCCGCCGGCTCAGTGCAGGCGGCCGCTGGCGTGGGCGAGCATGGTGTAGACCTTGCCGGTGTCCGACGTCAGATAGGTCTGCGCCATGATGTTGTCGCGGTCGTTGCGCGAGACATCCTTGAGCAGCTTCTCGAAGTCGTCGCAGTAGCGGTCGACAGCGGCGCGGAACTCGGCCTCGGCCTGATACTTGCGGCGGATCTCGTCAAAGGTCTGCTGGCCTTTCAGCGTGTAGAGCCGGCGCGTGAAGACGTCGCGCTCGCCGCGGCGATAGCGGTTCCACAATTCGATCGAGGCGTCATGGTCGATGGCGCGCGCGATGTCGACGGACAGCGAATTGAGCGACTCCATGACATGCAGCGGCGAACGCTGGGCAGGGGCCGCGCGCGGCGTTTCCGCCGGGGCGGCCGGCTTCAGGGTTTCTTCGCGCGAAGCGTTGGTCAGAAGATCGCGCACCCAGCCGCCCTGCTGTGTGCGGCCATTCGGGTCGCGCCGCGGCGCCTCCGCAGGACGCTCGAGATCGAGCGTACCGCGCAGCGTCGTCTCGGCGAGCGGTGCCTGCGGCGAGCGACGCTCCGGTTGCGGCTGAGGCTGCGGCGCCGGCGGACGGCGCAGCGGCTGTTCGGCGGGACGGTCCGGCGCCTGCGGTGCAGGGCGCAGGCCGCGGGGCTCGCCGGTCTCGCTGCTGCCGCTGCGGCCGGATTTCGCAACGATGTCAGACAGTTCCTTGAGCGCGTTGATCTGCTCGGAGACGGCACGGCGAATGGCCGAGGTCGATTCCTTGGCCTCCTCCGGCATCTCGATCACGCCCTTCTTGAGCTCGGCGCGGGTGAGGTCCAGCTCGCTCTTGATCGAGCCCGCGGTGCGCCGCATCTCCTCGGTGGCATCGGCAAAGCGCCGCGTCGCCGAATCGACGACCTCGGCGATGGCCGTGCGGATCTTCTCCGCCGATTCCATCGTCCGGCCCTCGGCATTCTGCATCGTCTTGCCCACAAGGCTTTCGAACGAGCGCATCACTTTCTCGAGGTCTTCCGACTTCTTGACCAGGCCGACCGCGAGGTCTTCCAGCGAGGACTGCCGCTCCAGCGTGTGCTCGAGATTGCTCTGCGCGGAGCTCAGCAGAGCCGAGGCGCTCGACAGCAGGCGGCTGTGCTCGTCGAACTTGGTCGCGATCGAGGCAACCTCGCGCAACGTCGCCGACGACAGATCGGTGAGCCGTGTCGTGTTGGAATCGACGAGGCGCGCCGAACTGGCGAAGGTCTGGGCCGCCTTTTCCGTGGTCGTGGCG
>NZ_RZSL01000532.1:0-4182 GCF_003997355.1 Mesorhizobium sp. M1E.F.Ca.ET.041.01.1.1
GGTACGCGGCCGCGGCGCGCTCTCCCGGCGCCAACGGCTTGAGAAACCGCCGCATCTCGTCCAGCGCCCAGCGCAGATTGATCGCCGTCGGCCGCGTCTTGTGCAGCGTCTCCCACACCGCATCGAGCGCTTCGTCGGACGGATCGTCCCTCATCTGGATGGCGACGCCATAGGCGGCGGTGACGCCGATCAGCGGCGCGCCGCGCACCCACATGTCGCGGATCGCGGTGGCGATGCCGGCGACGGTTCCGATCGTCTCGATGCGGAATTCATGCGGCAGCCAGCGCTGGTCGATGATCTCGACCGAACGCTTGTCGTCGCTCAGCCAGATGGTGCGGTAGTGGCGTTCGCCGACGTTCAAATTCTGCTCTCCTGTTCGATCAGCGCGGCCAGAGTGTTGACCTCGTCGATGCTGTGGATCTGACGCCGGTTGACGGCGATGTGGCGGCCGAAGCGCAGCGCCTTGGCCTCACATCTGGCGCGCAGGTTTTCATCGGCAATGGTCTCGAAATCGGCATTGTGGGCGAGGCCGAGGATGCGTCGATGCACCTCGATGCCGGCGAAGCCGAGCAAATCGGTCCAGATGCCGGAAAGCATGTGGTCGAGCGCCTGCTCGGAACCCAAGAGGTCGCCCTGATCCTCGAACAGGCTCTTCTGGTAGAGCATGCCGGTGCGCTCGGTGCGCCACAGATGCGAGAACTCGGCGCGGAAGATGGCCCAGGTCTCGGCCGTGACCTTGAGCAGATAGGCGCGCATCGAGTCGCGGCCGCCGTTCTGCTCATGGCCGCGCTGCGAGAAGTAGGCCATCCAGAAATTGGCGAGCAGCATGCCGACATCGAAGGCGATCGGGCCGTAAAAGGCGAACTCTGGATCGATCATCCGGGTCTCGGTATCGGTGACCATGATCGAGCCGGAATGCAGGTCGCCATGCAGCAGCGTCTCGGCATTGGCGGCGAAGGAATGTTTTAGCCGCTGCGCCTCGACCTTGAGGTCGCGGTCGGCGCGCAATTCGGCCACCAGTCCGTCGAGCTGCGGACTGGTGTGCCGGTTCATCTCGGCGTCGAAATATGGATCGGAGAACACAAGGTTCTCGGTGATGTCGCAGAGCTCGACATTGTCGGCGAATAAAGCGAGGTCGGCCTTGCGCTCTCTGGTCACCATCGACAGGTCCGAGCCGCGGAACAGCGTGCGGGCCATGAACAGGCCGATGTCGCGTGCGATGTTCGGCAGCTCGCGGCCATCGATCAGCGCGCGCCGCAGGATGATGTGCGGCGGTGCCAGATACTCCATGACGATGAGCGCTTGGCCTTCGTCGAAATGGTAGATCGTTGGCACCGAGCCGGGCGCTCGGCGTTCTTGCCTGATCAGTGCATGATATTCGAAGAAAGAGCGCTTCAAGGGCAGCGGCCAGCTGTCGCCGACCAGCCGCACATAGGGCAGCGCCTGCTTCACCACCGCCGCGCCGTGATCTCCCTCGACGATGAAGACGAGGTTCAAATTGCCGTCGCCGACCTCGCGTACCTTCCAGCGGCTGGCATCGTTACCGATGCGCTCGGTCAGCGCCGTGGTCTCGCCAAGGCGCTTCGGCAGCGTCTCCACCGACAATGCTTCAAACTTCCCGGTCATTCTCTCCCCTCCTGCTCGTGGGTTCCGACGATAGCGGAGCCACGGCGGCGGGGCCAAGCTAGGAAGCGCTCTGGCAAATGTCAATCGTGTTGACAATTGACGAGTGAGCCCATAGCGTCACGGGTCAGGGAGGAACGAATGGGCGCAGATGCCGTGTTCCGTGTGGAGGGTCTGAGGAAATCCTTCGGCCAGAACGAGGTGCTTGGCGGCATCTCGATTGAGTTGTTTGCGGGCGAGGTCACCGTGCTGATGGGCGCCAACGGCGCCGGCAAGTCCACGCTGGTCAAGATCGTCAGCGGCGTCTATTCGCGCGACGGCGGCACGATGCGGCTCGCCGGCCGGGCCTTCGATCCCGGCACGCCGGCGGAAGCCATCCGCGCCGGCGTCGTCACCGTGCATCAAAACATCAATGACGGGGTGGTTGCCGATCTCGACGTCGCCACCAACCTGACGCTCGACCGGCTGAGCGGCAAGGGCGCGTCGCTGTTGTTCAAGCCCGCCAATGTCCGCGCCGAGGCCCGGGCAGTCGCCGATCGCATGGGGCTCGCTATCGATCTCAGGGCGCGTGTCGCCGACCTTTCGCTCGCCGACCGGCAGATGGTGGCGATTGCGCGGGCCATGGCGCACCAGCCTAAGGTGCTGATCCTCGACGAGCCGACCTCCTCGCTGTCGAGCGCCGAAGCAGACCGGCTGTTTTCGCTGATCGACCGGCTGCGCGGGCATGGTGTCGCCATCCTCTACATCTCGCACCGCATGTCCGACATCCGGCGGCTTGCCGACCGTATCGTCTCGATGCGCGACGGCGTCATCTCCGGTGTCTTCGACCAAAAGCCGCTCGACTATGAAGGCGCGGTCAACGCCATGCTCGGCCGCAAGATCCTTCTCGACCGGGTCGTCGCCAGAAAATCGGCGCGCGCGGTCTTCACCGCCGAAGGCCTGCAATTGGCGCATGGCGCCAAACCGATCTCGATGACGCTCGGCGCCGGCGAGGTGGTGGCGATCACCGGTCTGGTCGGCGTCGGCAAGACGGCGCTGGCCGAGACGCTGTTCGGCGTGCGCGAGCCGCTGGCAGGCACCATGCACATGGACGGCAAGCCCTATGCGCCGCGATCGGCGCGCGAGGCGATTGCGGCGGGCGTCTTCCTCGTCGCCAAGGACCGCGCGATGAGCGGCATCGTCGGCGGCTTCAACGTCGAGCGCAACATCAGCCTGCCGTTCCTCAAGCGCATGTCGAGCCTCAGTGTCATGAAGCGCCGCGCCGAGCGTGCCGCCGCACGCCGCCAGATCGATGAGCTTGGCATCGTCTGCCGCTCCGAGAAGGACGAGCTTGCGGCATTATCAGGCGGCAATCAGCAGAAGGTAATGGTGGCGCGCTGGATGTCTCAGACCTCACGCCTGTTCATCCTCGACGAGCCGTTCCAAGGCGTCGACATCTCGGCAAGGCGCGACATCGCCGCCAAGCTGAGGGCAAGCGCCGACGGCCGCGCCACGCTCCTTTTCGTTACCGAGATCGACGAGGCGCTGGAGACTGCCGACCGCATCCTGGTGATGTCGGAACACACGATCGTCGGCGAGCACAGGAACGCCGATATCGACCTCGACCGGCTGCTGGCGCAGGTGGCCGGCGGGCCGCTGCACGGCACGACGTGAGCCGAACCGATGACGAGACTTGGAGTGCATGCATGAGTTCCAGTTTGGCGGAGAGGGCAGCAGAGCGGGAGCGTTCGATGACATTGCGTGACTATGCCATCCGCTACGGCTTCATCGTCCTTTTGTTCGGCCTGATCGCCTATTTCGCGATCGCCGCCGACGGTTTCGTCTCGCCGCAGAGCGCGGTTTTCATCTTCCAGTCGGTGGCGATCACCGGCGTGCTGGCGCTCGGCGTCACCGCGACGCTTGTCGTCGGCGGCTTCGACCTGTCGATCGGCTCAGTCGCCACCAGCGCCATGATGGCGGCGTCCTATGCCATGGTGGTGCTGGAACAGAACGCCATTGTCGCCGTCATCGCCTGCCTGGTCATCGGCGTGGTCGTCGGCCTGATCAACGGCTGGCTGATCGTCTATATGCGCGTGCCGGATCTCTTGGCGACGCTTGGCATGATGTTCCTGCTCCTCGGTCTGCAACGCATCCCGACCGAAGGTCGCTCGATCGCCACCGGCATGACCATGCCCGACGGTTCGGTCGCCAACGGCAAGTTCAGCGAGGCTTTCCTGGCGCTCGGCCGCCACCGCATCGACTTCTTCATCCCGAGCCTGATCCCGGTCTCGGTGGTGGTGCTGGTCGTGCTTGCCGTGCTGATCTGGTTCTTCCTCGAATACACCCGCTTCGGCCGCATGATGTATGCCGTCGGCAGCAACGAGCGGGCCGCCGAACTCGCCGGCGCGCCTGTCAAGGCATACAAAATCTGGGCCTACGTCATTTCGGGAGTTTTTGCCTCGATCGGCGGGATTTTGCTCGCCGCCCGGCTTGGACGCGGCGACATCGCCTCGGGTAATAATCTCTTGCTCGACGCTGTCGCCGCGGCGCTCATCGGCTACGCGGTGCTCGGCGCCGCCA
>NZ_RZSL01000533.1:0-4165 GCF_003997355.1 Mesorhizobium sp. M1E.F.Ca.ET.041.01.1.1
CTGACCATCATCTATTTCTGCTACCTCTTCGGCTTCGCCAAGGCCGCGGTGATGCCGATGCACGCCTGGCTGCCTGCCGCGATGGTGGCACCGACACCGGTCAGCGCGCTCCTGCATGCGGTGGCCGTCGTCAAGATGGGTGTATTCTGCGTGCTGCGCGTGGTGTTCCATGTCTTCGGCGCAGGGCTGGTGGGGGGACTGGGGCTTGGCATCGCTACGGCCTATATCGTCTCGTTCACGATCCTGATGGCGTCCATCTACGCCCTGACGCGGGACGATCTGAAGGCTCGGCTCGCCTATTCGACGGTCAGCCAACTCTCCTACGTCGTGCTGGGCGCGGTTCTGCTGTCACCCGTCGCGATGGTCGGGGGCATCATCCACATCGCGGCGCATGCCTTCTCGAAGATCACGCTGTTTTTCTGCGCCGGTTCGATCTACTGCGCGTCCGGCAAACGCAACATCAGCGACATGGCCGGCATCGGCCGCAGGCTGCCCTGGACGATGGGAGCGTTCTTCGTCGGCTCGCTCAGCATGATCGGCGTGCCGCCCGCGGCGGGCTTCATCAGCAAGTGGTATCTGGCGCTCGGCTCTGCGGAGGCCGGGCAGACCCCGTTCCTTATCGTGCTCCTGATAAGTTCCGTCTTGAACGCCGCCTACTTCCTGCCGATCAGCTATGTCGCCTTCTTCGGGACGGAGGCGCGGGAATGGCCGGCGACCGTTCGTGAAATTCCGATGTTGACGATCCCGCTGGTCGCGACCGCCATCCTGTCGGTGTTGATGGGCATCTTCCCGGACTATTTCCTTGCCCTGGCGGAAAGGATCGTCAGATGATCAAGCGCGTCGTCGATTTCTTTGGCGATCATAGATATGCGACGAGTCGTCGCCGGCTATTCTATCTGGTGCTCGTCCTGGTCGTCGTGGCCGACTTTCTGGTCTTCCGCGACCACGCCGAATACCTGTGGGACCGGTTGCCTGGCTGGTCTGCTTTCTATGGCTTCGGCTCCTGCGTGCTTCTGATCTTCGTGTCCAAGTTTCTTGGCCATCGGTGCGGGCTGATGCGGGGCGAGGACTATTATGACTGACTTCGTCCATCCCGGCCTGCTGTTCATTCTCGGCGCGCTTCCCCTTCCCTTCCTAAGAGGGTCCGTCCGCAAGGCCTATGTGCTGCTGATCCCGACGCTGGCGATCCTCGCCGTGCTGACGATGCATCCCGGCAGCTACGGCGCGGCTCGGTTCATCGGGCAGCAAATCATGATTGCGAAGGTCGACAAGCTAAGTGTCCTCTTCGCCACCGTTTTCAGCATCATGGCATTGATCGGCACGGTCTATGCATTGCATCTGACGCGCGCAGGTCAGCATGTGGCGGCGTTCGTCTATGTCGGCAGCGCGCTCGGCGTCGTGTTCGCCGGCGATTATCTGACCCTGTTCCTTTTCTGGGAAGGTATGACGTTTGCCTCCGCCTACCTGGTCTTTGCCCAGCGCGGCGAGCCGGCATTCCGTGCTGGTTTCCGCTACCTCATGGTCCATGTCACCGGCGGCGTCGTTCTGCTCGGCGGCATCATTCTCCGTGGGTTCGCCACCGGTTCGCTGCTCTTCGGTCCGGTCGAAGGGGGACTGGACTTCGGCACCTGCCTGATCCTTGCCGGGTTCCTGCTCAACGCCGCTGTGCCTCCGCTGAACGCCTGGCTGACCGACGCCTACCCGGAAGCGACCGTCACCGGGGCCGTATTCATGAGCGCCTTCACCACGAAGACCGCTGTCTATGTGCTGGCGCGCGCGTTTCCGGGGACCGATCTTCTCGTCTGGCTCGGCACAGTGATGGCGCTTTACGGGGTCATCTATGCGGTGCTGGAGAACGATTGCCGACGGCTCCTAGCATATCACATCGTCAGCCAGGTCGGCTACATGGTGGCAGGCATCGGCATCGGGACCGAGATGGCGGTGAACGGCGCCGTCAGCCATGCCTTCGCGCATATCCTCTACAAGGCGCTCCTCTTTATGGGTGCGGGTGCGGTGATCCATGTCACGGGGCGGCGCAAGCTCACCGAACTGGGAGGGCTCTACAAAACCATGCCGGTAACGGTTGCGCTCTACATGGTTGGCGCCTTTGCGATCTCGGCATTCCCCTTCTTCTCGGGCTTTGTGACCAAGTCGATGGTGGTGGCCGCTGCCGGACAGGATCATCGCGCGCTGGTGGTGCTGGCGCTGACGATGGCGTCGTCAGGGACCTTCCTGCACACCGGCCTCAAGCTCCCGTACTACATGTTCTTCGGCAAGGACCAGGGACTGGAAGCGCGAGAACCGCCGCGCAACATGCTGGTTGCGATGGGCATGGCGGCCGTGCTCTGCATTGCGATCGGCGTATTCCCCCAGACGCTCTATGCGCTTCTGCCCCATCCGGTCGACTTCGAACCCTACACTGCCGCCCACATCACCGAGAGCCTCGGCGTGCTGATGTTCACCGCCTTGGGCTTCGTCATGTTCCTCAAGGCGCTCGACCCCGAGAATACGATCAGCATCGATACGGACTGGTTCTACCGCATGGGCGCGCGGCACTTCATGTGGCTCGCTGAAAGACCGTTGGCGCGCTACGAGAAGGCGGTGAGCGACGTCTCCGAAACCGCGGCGCTACCCTTCCTGCACGGGGCGGCACGGGCAGGCCTGCGGATCGATCTCCACGGCGTTGACGCACTCGTGAATGGCGTCGCCCGCACGATCCTTCGAGGCGGTGGGCTATTGCGGCGGCTCCAGAGCGGTGTCGTCACCCACTACGCGCTGGCGATGATCGCAGGTGTGATCGCGGCCATCGCGGTATTCGCTGTGGCGTGGCAGTAGAGGGCGCCATGGCGATCCCTCTGCTCAGCCTCATCGTCTTCACGCCAGCCGTCGGGGCAGCAGCGCTGATGTTTATGCGCAACGACGATGTGGTGCGGTGGACGGCACTGGGTGTCACGATCCTCGACTTCGCGCTTTGTATCGCCGTGTTGAGCGGCTTTGACACCTCTACCTACGGGATGCAGTTCACAGAGACGCGCCCATGGGTGCCCACGCTGGGCATCACTTACGCACTTGGCATCGACGGGATCAGCGCGCTCTTCGTGTTCCTGACCGCGCTGTTGGGCTGGATCTGCGTGCTCGCCTCGTGGACTGCGATCGACCGCAAGGTGAAGGAGTTCATGGTCAGCCTGCTGGCAATGCAGGCGCTGATGCTGGGCGTGTTCTGCGCGCTGGACCTGTTCCTGTTCTACGTCTTCTGGGAGGCAATGCTGATTCCCATGTACGTGATCATCGGCATCTGGGGCGGCGACGGCCGGGTCTATGCAGCGTTCAAGTTCTTCCTCTACACACTGGCAGGCAGCCTCATGTTCCTGATCGGTGTCATCGTGCTCTATTTCCACGGTGGCGAGACCTTCGACATCCGCGCCCTGATGGCGCAGGATTTGCCGTTCCAGGTTCAGTCATGGCTGTTCTTCGCCTTCCTGATCGCCTTCGCGGTCAAGGTGCCGATGGTCCCGGTCCATACCTGGCTCCCGGATGCCCATGTGCAGGCACCGACGGCCGGCAGCATCATCCTCGCCGCCGTGCTCCTGAAGATGGGCGCTTACGGATTCCTGCGGTTCTCGCTGCCAATGCTGCCCGCGGCGACGGTGTATTACTCGACGCTGATGCTGGTTCTTTCGGCGGTTGCCATCGTCTATGGCGGGTTGCTCGCCTTGGCGCAGGACGACCTGAAGAAGCTGGTGGCCTATTCCAGCATCAGCCACATGGGCCTGGTGACGCTGGGGATTTTCACGCTGAATCGCCGTGGGGTAGAGGGCGGCATCCTGCAGATGTTCAATCATGGCGTGACGACGGGTGCGTTGTTCCTGTCTGTGGGCCTTATCTACGAGCGGACCCATACCCGCAGCATCGCGGATTATGGCGGGCTGATGAAGGCGGCGCCGGTCTATACGGCGTTTCTTGCACTATTCGCCCTGTCGTCGATGGCGCTGCCGGGAACGAATTCGTTCGTGGGCGAGTTGCTGGTGCTGTCGGGCGCGTTCGCAGCCAACCTCGCTATCGGCGCCGCTGCCGTTCTGGGGGCCTTGCTGGGAGCGGCCTATCTGCTCGGCATGTACAGGAAAGTCGCGCTTGGTCCGGCCAACATCGGCATGCGGTTCAAGAT
>NZ_RZSL01000534.1:0-4151 GCF_003997355.1 Mesorhizobium sp. M1E.F.Ca.ET.041.01.1.1
GCGCTAGCTCGGAAACGTCACGGTCACGCCGCGCTGGCGAAAATAAGCCTGCATCAACTTGCGGCCCGAGCGGTTGTTGTGCGCCAACTTGGCCGGATCGAACACCGCCTCTTTCAGCCCTTCTCGCGCCAGCGCCGCTTTGAGCGTCGCGATATGGACGTCGATGTCGGCATTGTCCGCCTTGAGCGAGGCGTAGATATTTTCGGTCGCCTGGGCCACGGTCGGTTCGCTCACTTGTGTCGTCCTTTGGTTGGTTGCGCGGCGCGCTTAACACAGATTCGCGGCATGGCGATACCGATGAGAGCTTTGGCTTGGCGCGAAGGGGCCAGGCCTACGAACAAAAAAGGCCCCCTCTCGGAGGCCTTTTCGCAACAGTTTCGATTGTGGAGCTATTTCCCGGCCAGCGCCTTCGCGTTCTCCGCCGTGATCGCGGTGGTGTCCACGGTCACCGTCGGCTCGACGGAGGTCGCGCAGTCGAGCAGGATCTTCTTCGACATCTCGATCGCTTCCTTGGCGCCGGTTGGATAGGTGAAGGTCGCCGCCCAGTCGCCCTTGGCGACCGCCTCGATGCCGCCGGCCGGGCCAGGCAAGCCGTCGGTGCCGATGATCTTGACGTCCTTGCCGGCGCCCTTGGCGGCCAGCAGCGCGCCCGCCGCCATCATGTCGTTCGAGGCATAGAGCACCTTGATGTCGGGATGCGCCTGCAGCATAGCGGAAAAGGCGGTCTGGGCTTTATCCGGAACCCAGTCGGCGGCCTGCTCGGCGACGATCTGGATCTTCGGGTTCGCCTTCACGCCTTCCTTGAAGCCGTTGAGGCGCTCCACCGCCGGCGTCGAGCTCGGCAGGCCTTCCAGCACCGCCGCCTCGCCGCCATCGGGCAGCAGCTTCGAAGCTGTGAACTTGCCGGCTTCGTCGGCGATCTTGAAATTGTCGCCGCCGATGAAGGCCGTGTAGTCCTTGCCAGGGTCGCCCACCGTCTTGCGGTCGAGCTCGATCACCGGAATGCCGGCATCCATGGCGCGCTTCACGGCGGGCGTCAGGGGTGCCGCCTCGAAAGGCGAGATCAACAGGATGTCGACCTTCTGGGTGATGAAATTGTCGACCTGCGAGGTCTGCGTGTTGACGTTGCCGGCGCCGTCGGCGATCTGCAGCGTGAAGCCCGGCACTTCCTTGGCGGCCGCCGTCAGCTCGTCATTGACGTGCTGGCGATAGGGCTCGGCGTTGTTGGCCTGCGAAAAGCCGATGATGAACTGGCCGTCCTTGGCGCAGGCCTTCACCATCGGGTCGGCCGCCTGGGCAGCACTTGCTATGCACAGGCCGGCGCCCGCCAGAAGCACGGCTTTGAGCGCGCTGCTTAATCCTCTCTGTGTGGTTCTCATGCTCAGTCTCCTCCTCGTCCGGCTCGCGGTGCCAGACCTTTGGTTGCTCTTTCGGGATGCTGCCGCCGACCTCCTATCGTCCCAAACCCTCGCGGCGGCGAACGAGGGATTGAAGCACTGCCGCCAAGACGATGATCGCGGCGGTCGCGAGCAGCTGCATGGCAGGGGTGATGTTGTTGAGCTGAAGGATGTTGGCCAGCGCACCCAGCATGATGGTGCCGGCGACGGTGCCGACCATAGAGCCCGCGCCGCCGAACAGGCTGGTGCCGCCGATGACGACGGCGGCGATGGCCGTCAGTTCATAGCCCATGCCGTCATTGGCGCTGCCGAAGTTGAACTGTCCGGCATGCACGATGCCGGCAAGCGCCGAGGCAAAGCCGGTGATGGCGTAGACCGATATCTTCACCATCGACACAGGCACGCCGGAAATGCGCGCCGCGCGCTCGTTGCCGCCCACCGCATAGACGTAGCGGCCGAAGCGCGTGGTGTTGAGGACCAGCGTGGCTATCGCGGCAAAGATGATGAAGACGATGGTCGCCACCGGCACGGTGTTGTCGAACAGACGCTCGCCCAGCACCGCGAATACCGGCGGCGCGAGACCCGGCCCGTCGCCATAGGAAATGTTGATGTACTGATTGCCGGAAACGACCAGCGCCAGACCCCGCGCCGCCTGCAGGCCAGCGAGCGTGACGATGAAGGGCTCGAGCCGGAAGCGGGTGGAGATCGTGCCCTGGACGATGCCGAAGACGGTGCCCATGACGAGCACGGCCAGGATGGTGGCGATGAGGCCGAAGCCGCCGGAGATCATCATGGTGGCGGTCACCACGGCGGAGAGACCCAGCACCGCGCCGACCGAGAGATCGATGCCGGCAGTGATGATGACGAAGGTCATGCCGATGGCGATGATGCCAGTCTCCGACACCGCGCGCACGATGTTGGCGATGTTGTCGGGGTTGAGGAACAGGATCTCGCCGTGGCGCCGGGGCGAGAAGATGACGCCGCCGATCGCCACCAGCACCAGGCCGATCAGGCTCTGGAAGCGCACGATGATGGCCAGCGGGTCGACGCGATGTTTTGGCGCCGCTGTTGCGGTCCGCCGGCCGGGTACTGCCGGATTGGCCGTCCCCTCAATCTTCTGGTCCGACATCAGGCCTCCCTGCCGTTTGCCGCGGCAAGCACGGTGTGCTCGTCTACGCCGCCGATGAATTCCGCCACATTGCGCCCCTGGCGCAGCACCACGATCCGGTCGCAAAGCCCGATCAGTTCCGGCATCTCGCTGGAGGCGACCAGAATGCCCAGTCCCTGCGCCGCGAGTGCCCTGAGCCTGGCATAGATCTCGCCCTTGGCGCCGACATCGACGCCGCGTGTCGGCTCGTCGAGCAGCAGCAGGCGCGGATTGCCGAGGATCTCCTTGGCCAGCACCACCTTCTGCTGGTTGCCGCCCGACAACGCGCCGACGGCGATGTCGGGGTTCTTCGGGCGGATATCGAACTGGCCGAAGGACTGCCTCACGGCCTCCGCCTGGCGGCGCGGCGACATCAGGCCTGCCGGCGAGATACGACGGATCACCGACATCACCAGGTTGAGGCCCACCGCCATCCTGAGCATCAGGCCGCTGCCACGGCGGTCGTCGGTGACGAAAGCGATGCCGGCCTTGCGCGCCGCGTCGATGGATTCGAGTTTCACCGGCCTGCCGTCGACCGCGACTTCGCCCTGCCAGCGGCCGGCAAGGCCGGTGCCGTAGAGCGCGGAGAGCAGTTCGGTGCGCCCTGCTCCCATGATACCGGCAAGCCCGACGATCTCGCCTTCCCTGACCTCGAGCGAAATGCCGCGCGGCGGCTGCCAGCCGGCGCTTTCCCGAACGAGCCTGAAGCTCGCATCCTTGAGCCTGAGCAGCGTCTTGCCGGCCGACCTGGCGCGCGCGGGATAAAGCTCGTCCAGCGGCCGGCCGACCAGCAGGCGCACCAGCTCTGCCTGCGGCGCATGCGGCTCGGTGATGCCCGCGACGCGGCCGTCGCGCATCACCGTCACGCGGTCGGCGATATCGGGCACTTCCTCGAGGCGATGCGAGATGTAGACGATGCCGACCCCCGTGGCGGCGAGCTTCCTCATAATGTCGAACAGCCGCTCTACCTCGCCGACGGTAAGTGCGGCCGTCGGCTCGTCCATGATCAGCACGCGCGAGGCATAGGACAGCGCCTTGACGATCGCCACCACTTGGCGCTGGCCGATCGACAGGTCGGCGACGAGGCGCGCCGGATCGATGGCGAGCTCAATCGCCTCCAGCCGCTGCTTGGCCTCGCGGCGCATCGCCGGCACGTCGAGCATGCCGCCCGGCCGCATCAGCTCGCGGCCGAGGAAGAGGTTTGCCGCCACGTCGAGCGAGGGCACGAGGTCCAGTTCCTGGAAGATGGTGGCGATGCCGGCGGCCTGCGCCTCGCGCGGGTTGTTGAAGGTGACCGGCTTGCCGTCGATGCGTATCTCGCCCTCATCTGGCGAGTAGACGCCCGACAGGAGGTTCATCAGCGTCGACTTGCCGGCGCCGTTCTCGCCGAGCAGCGCGTGGATCTCGCCGGCCTTCAAATCGAAGTCGACGCCGCGCAGCGCCTGAACGCCGCCGAAGCGCTTTACAGCGCCGGTTACGGAAAGCAGCGGCGCGCTCATGCCGGCCTCGCCTCGGCCGGCCTCGCGCAGGATTGGCGCGCCTGCAGCCTCGCCTGGAGCCGTACGGCGCGGGGCGCCGCGCCGCTGGAGGCGATGCGCTCGCTGAGC
>NZ_RZSL01000535.1:0-4148 GCF_003997355.1 Mesorhizobium sp. M1E.F.Ca.ET.041.01.1.1
ACAGTTTCCGGCATTGCGGAGATCTCGCCATGAACTCTCCCGCAATGCCGGAAAAGGTCGCCGCTGTCACGCCAGCGAAGTCCGGCGCGTTCGGCCTTCGTCACTATCTCATCTGCCTCAAAGGTGTCGTCATACGGGAATGCCTGCGCTTCCTGCACCAGCGCGAGCGTTTCATCTCGTCGCTGGTTCGACCGCTCGTCTGGCTGTTCATTTTTGCCGCCGGATTCCGGCAGGTGCTCGGCGTTTCGATCATCCCGCCCTACAAGACCTACGTGCTCTATGAGGTCTATATCACGCCAGGCTTGTGCGGCATGATCCTGCTGTTCTCGGGCATGCAGTCTTCGCTGTCGATGGTCTACGACCGCGAGATGGGCAATATGCGCATCCTGCTGGTCAGCCCATTCCCCCGCTGGTACCTGCTGCTGTCGAAGATGCTCGCCGGTGTTTCCGTATCGATCGCGCAGGTCTACGCCTTCCTGATCGTTGCCTGGTTCTGGGGCGTCAAGGCGCCGCCGCTCGGCTACTTGTTCGTGCTGCCGGCCCTGTTCCTGTCCGGCATGATGCTTTGTGCGCTCGGCATGCTTTTGTCCTCGATGATCAAGCAGCTCGAGAATTTCGCCGGCATCATGAACTTCGTTATCTTTCCCGGCTATTTCGCTTCTCCGGCGCTCTACCCTTTGTGGCGCATCCAGGAAGCGAGCCCGCTTCTTTACAAGCTCTGCCTCGCCAACCCCTTCACCTACGCCGTCGAACTGATCCGCTTCGCCTTCTACGGGCAGATCGATTGGGTGTCGCTGGGTGTCGTCGCCGGCTGCACGCTGCTGTTTCTGGGAGGCGCCATCATCGCTTATGACCCTTCGCGCGGCCTGATAATCCGCAAACAGGGCACGGGAGGAAACGATTGATGGAACGGATGAGGCTTGTACGCAGCCTGGTTGCGGCCGCCATGCTCGTGCCGAACGCCGGCGCCGTGGCCGCGAATACCGATCCGGACTGGCCCTGCGCTCAGCGCAAGGTGCCGCAACTCTCGCTCGCCCAGGTCTGGAATGGACCGGACCTTCCACCAGCGGCGAAGGATTGGTCGCAGGACCCTTCCGTCTCCGCCCTGGTCGAGGAGGTGGCGGCTCGCAGGCTGCCGATAGCAGACGCGCAGATGAAGATCAGGGATTTTGCCGCCTCCCTGCCGGCCGAGCAACTTGCGCCGAAAATGGCGATGCTCTTGCAAGGCATGTTCGACCACATGGACGCCGAGCGTTCGCATGTGATTTCCGGCATTTCCCGTTACGCCCACAGGCAGCTCGAAATGGCCGCCGAATTGCGCAAGCAGGCGTCCGATGTCGATGTCTTGCGCGCAAAACCCGACGCGGATCAGGACGAGGTCGAGCGGCAGACCGACCAGCTGAATTTCGCGACGCGCATCTTCAACGAGCGTGCGCAATCGCTGACTTACGTCTGCGATGTGCCGACGATAATCGAGCAGCGGCTTTATCAGCTGTCCAAGACTGTCTCGGAAACGCTTGCCGCGAAGAAATAACGCATGTCGCCCAAAAGTGCGCAGCGGTTTTGGGAGAACGACTTGCGCGAAATAAAGCCCGCTTCGAAGATGCCCCGTCAGGATCCCCGGCCGGGCAGCACACGCCAGCGCTGCACGAAATAGCCGGGATGTGTCTCCAGCCAATGGGCGACCAGCGGCTGCGCCTGCATGAAGGCCACCCCGGGATTCATGGCCAGGCCGTCCGCCATTTCCTCGCGTTGCTCGCAGGTCTGCGGCACCGCCGTCATGCAGACCATCATCACGATTGTATAAAGCATGCCCCTTCCCCTTCGAATTCCCGAACCTCGCGCCCGGGACCCATAGCGATTTGTCTGCAGGGGTTGGCTGCCTATCCGTCTTGTCTGCGAGTATGAGAGCGCGTGCCCCTGCCCTTTCGCACTGCAACATACCATGCGAGCCCCCCGACCGCCATCGATGGCGGTGCGTTTTCCACGCCCTTGTCGGCTTTCTTTCGCATGATTTCTTCGGCCGGTATGTCGGGCGCTTCACTCTGGCCGCTTTCCAGGCGCTCTCATTTTTTGCATCCGAGCCGCGTCATTCGCTTCGGCGTACGGATACAGTTTGCCGAACAGGGGCAGGTAGGTTGCGCCTCTGCGCATCAGGAAATCGTTGAAGGTCGCCATGGCCGGCGAGATCACATGATCGGTGCGCATCACCGAAAACCATTGCCGGCGGATCGGCATCCCGGCCACGTCGAGAATGACGAGCCGGCCGGCTTCCGTTTCCGCGGCGATGGTGTGCGCGGAGATGAAAGCGATGCCGAGACCTGCCATCACCGCCTGCTTGATCGTCTCGTTCGAGCCCATCTCGACGCCGAGATCGTCGATCCGGCCGGGAACGTCGCTCAGGAATATCTCCAGCGAGATGCGCGTGCCCGAGCCCGGCTCGCGAATGAGGAAATGCTCCTCGGCGATCCTCTGCTTGGAAATGTCGCGTGCCGACGCCAGCGGGTGTTCGGGCGGCGCGATGACAACCAGCGGATGATCGCCGAAGACCGAAGCGCGCACCGAAACTTCCTTGGGCGGACGGCCCATCAGTGCGATGTCGATGTCGTGGTTCTTCAGACTGTCGATCGTTTCGGCGCGATTGCCGACGGCAAGCCGCATGTCGATATCGGGATGCTCCTTCATGAAGCCGGCCATGAGCCGTGGCGCGAAATATTTGGCGGTGGAAACGACGCCGAGCCTCAGGCTGCCGGCGCGCACGCCCTTGATGGCGTCCATCTCGTCTTCGAGCAGGCGAAGCCGCTCCTCGATAGCCTGCGCCGCCTCGACGAAGGCCAGCCCTGCGGCGGTGGGACGCATGCCGTCCGAGGTCCGATCGAACAGGGCCAGTTGGACCTCCTCCTCCACTTGTCGCAACTGGATCGTCACCGCTGGAGGAGAAAGGCCTAACACCTTGGCCGCGCTGACGATTTTTCCGTGGCTGACGATTGCCTGAACGGTCTTGAATTGCCTGAGCGTGAGGTTTCTCATGCGGCATACTAAATTGTTTTTACTGCTCAGGTAAAGTTATTGAATTTTACTTAGCACAGATCGTTTGGTTTCATCCCTCCATCCGGCCCCGAGGAGACACGACCGGACCGGGAGGCTACGATGCCAGCGCCAACGCTCGACGCTTTTCTGAACTCCTATCTCGGCGACTCGCCGGACGAACGCCGCTCCGCGGTCGTGGCCACCGTCCGTCAGCTCACACAGGCTGCCACCAGGGTCCGCAATGCCATCAACCAAGGGGTGCTCGGCACCGCCTTTGCCGGAACCCGCGGCGCCAACGCCGACGGCGACGTTCAGAAGGATCTCGACATCTTTGCCGACGACATCTTTCTCGACGCCATGCGTCACGCTCCGGTCGCGCTCTATGCTTCCGAGGAGCTGGACCGGCCGGTCCTGCTCGACGGACAAGCCCCCCTCGCCGTCGCCATCGACCCGCTGGATGGCTCTTCCAACATCGACGCCAACGTGTCGATCGGAACGATTTTCTCGCTCCTCCCTGCAACTGGCGCGCCGGACGCCAATCCGGCCGCCTCCTTTTTGCAGGCAGGCGTGAGCATGCTGGGCGCCGGGTTCTTTATTTACGGGCCGCAACTGGCGCTCGTTCTGTCGCTCGGCAGCGGCACGCACGTCTTCGTGCATTCGACCAGGCTGGGCACCTTCGTCCAGGCCTACGAAAGCCGGATCATTCCGGAGCGGACCCAGGAGTTCGCCATCAACGCCGCCAACTACCGCCACTGGGACGAGGCCGTGCGCCTCTATGTCGACGACTGCCTGGAAGGCACCGAAGGCCCACGGGAGAAGGACTTCAACATGCGCTGGATCGCCTCGCTTGTCGCTGACTGCTATCGCATATTGATGCGCGGCGGCGTGTTTCTCTATCCCGGCGACCAACGCCGGGGTTACCGCCAAGGCCGGCTTCGGCTCGTCTACGAGGCCAATCCGATTGCCTATCTGATCGAACAGGCGGCCGGTGCCGCGACCGATACGATCACCCGCATCCTCGAAATCGAACCCGAGAGCCTGCATCAGCGCGTCCCCGTGGTCTTCGGATCCGCGCGGGAAGTCGCGCGGATCCGAAGACCACGGGGACGCGCTGATGC
>NZ_RZSL01000536.1:0-4126 GCF_003997355.1 Mesorhizobium sp. M1E.F.Ca.ET.041.01.1.1
CGTCGGCCCCATCCAGCGCCGCGCGACATCGGTCATCACCTGGCGCGAGTTGGCGCCGACCGTGCGAGCCACCTCGACGAATTCCTGCGGCACCCGCCGCATGTCATCGGCCACGAGCAGGACGAGCTGGAAGAACGTGCCCAACCACAGCAGGAAGACCTTGGTCTCCTCGCCGACACCGAACCAGATGATGGAGAGCGGCACCAGCGCGGGCACGGGCAAGTAGCGGATGAAGTCGATCATCGGCTCCAGCGCAGCGCCAATGATGCGGTAGGAGCTCATCAGTATCCCGATGGGGATAGCCATCGCCGCCGCCAGCAGGAAGGCGAGCCACACGCGGGCGGTCGACACGGCGACGTGCCAGACGAGGTTCTGCCCGGTCAGCATCGTCCATAGAGCGGCCACGACCTTGGTGGGCGAAGGCAGGAACTGCGGCGCGATGATGCCGGAGCGGGCCGTCGCTTCCCAGGCTGCGATCACCAGCACGGCGGCGCCGATGCCGACGAAGAGCTCCACCATCGGCGCGGCGCGGCCTCTGAAAACGAACAGATTGCTGAACAAGATCGCTATCCTGGATGGTCGAGAGGAGGCCCGGCTGACAGGCGCGGCGTGCGGCAAGCCACCGCCCTGTCAGTCAACCGGTTCGTGAGAAGGTACGCCCGCTACTTCGCCGGGACTTTGTTTATCGCCGAATTGTCGATCTTGTAGGCCGCGATCAGCTTGTTGTCGGCGGCGCCGTTTTCCAGATTGAGCTGCATGACGGTGTCGAAGATGCCGTGCAGGGTGCCCTTCTCGCCCGGCTTGCCCATATAGGCGAGCGACTCGGCAAGCGTGGTGTAGGAGAGGGAGCCGTTGACGATCTCCTTCACCTCGTCCGGCGTCAGTCCGAAATGCTTGGATGCCATCTCGGCGAACTTGTCCGGTTCGGCCCTTATGAAGTCGACGGCTTCGTAGATGCACCCGAGGAACCTGACATATTTGTCCTGGTTGGCCTTGAGGTCATCGTTGCGCACGATGATTGCGTCGATGATGATGCCGCGGTGATCCTTGGATGAGATCAGCATGCGGGCACCCGGGCGGCTCGAAGCCTTGAGCGCCTGCGACATGAAGGGCTCGTAGGTGGCGATCGCTGCGATCGACGGATCGACGAATACCGCGCCGGTATCGGCGGAGGCGATGTCCTTTATCTGCAGGTCCTTCAGCGACAGGCCGGCCTGCTTCAGCTCCATCTGCAGCAGCAGGCGCGCAGGGATGTTGGGCTCGGCCGCTACCACCTTGCCCTTAAGGTCGGCCACCGACTTGATGCCGTCGTCGGTGATTACCCCGTCGCCGCCGACGGATTCATCGATGGTGCCGATGATGATGCCGGGCGTCGAGGCGTCGCGCGGGCGCCCCTGATATTCGCCGACTGAGCGCATCTGCAGCTCGATGTCGCCGCGCGCCATTGCCGCCATGACGTTGGTCAGGTCGTCCTCGAACTTGATGCTGGCGTCGAGATCCTTCTTGGCGAAGCAGCCGAGGTCTAAGGCGATGTGGACGGGGGCGAATCCCAGCCATGTGGGCGCCAGGATGCGGATCTGGTCGGCACTGAAGGCGGACTGCACGCTTGCGAGCACGAGCGCGGCAGACAAGGCGGAAGCCAAGGACGATTTCATGATTGTTCCCCAACATTGTTTTGCGCAAGCTCGCGGCTTTCAACATTGGTGTAAATGAGTTTATTTAGAACCACACATCGAAAAACGTCGATGTTGGAGGAGGAACGGTATGCGCCGGCTGGACAACATCGACATTCGCCTGTTGCGCGTTTTCGTGGCGCTGGCGGACTGCGGCGGTTTCGCCGCTGCCCAAATCACGCTGAACCTGTCGCAGCCCACGCTGAGCACACATCTGGCTGAACTGGAGAAGCGGATCGGCGCACAGCTCTGCCATCGCGGCCGCAAGCAATTCCGCCTGACCGAGGTCGGGCGGGCCACATACGACGCCGCGCAGAAACTGTTTCGCGACCTCGACGATTTCGGGCACCGCATCAGCGCCGTCAGCGGCAGCCTGTCGGGCCGGCTGCGGCTCGGCACATCGGACGGCGTCTTCACCAGCGCCGAGCTCGGCATCCAGCATGCCCTCGGCCGCTTCATGGGGCCGGATTCCGATGTCTTCATAGACCTTATGGTGGGCACGCCGTCGGAACTCGAACAGCAGGTCGCCGACGGTGGCCGCGACATCGTCATCGGACCGCTGTCGCAGAAGGCTCCGGGCGTCGTCTATCGCGATTATTGCGGCGAGCCGCATCTCCTCTACTGCGGACGGCGCCATCCGCTGTTTTCCATGCCGGATTCGAAAATCGACAAGGCCGCCATCGATGCGGCGCGCTTCTCGGTTCGCAGCTACCGGCATTTCGACGATCTCTATCTCGTCGGCCATCCGCGCGCGAGCGCGTCGGTGGTCCACATGGAGGCGCAGCTCATGCTGATCCTGTCGGGCAACTTCATCGGATTCCTGCCTTGCCATTTCGCCGATCCATGGGTGGCGAGCGGCGAAATGCGCGCGATCCGGCCGAGGGCTTACGCGTTCAGTTCCGTCCACCGCGTCGCCTATCGCAAGGCCGATGCCCAGAGCCTGCTGGTTCAGGCCTTTCTCGATGCGCTGTTCGATGCGTCGCCGGCGGTCAAGTCCAGTCCAGCCGGCGCCCAGCGCGAACCGGCAACCGGCGCTTGACGGATCAGGCGGGGCCCTGCAGGGCCTGCAGCGACCGCGCCAGGTTCTTTCGGGCCTGCGCCTCGAACCGTCGTCTGAACAACTCCGTATGGAAAATATGCGGGCGGGCTAGGAAGCTCTTCAGCACCGCCGCCCGGCCGGCGCGCCACATCGGCTCCTCGACCCAGCCATATTCGCGCCGGACGGCTTTCTCATAGGCATCGAAGGCGCCCGGCTCGGCGCCAAGGATTGCCAGGTCCATGTCGAGGAAAAGGGCTGCGTCGCTTGTCGCCTTCTCGTCGTCGAGCCGCGGCAACTGATGCGTGGCGGTGGCGTCGATCATCGCCACAATACGGCTGAGACGCTCCGAGCTGATGCGGCCGGAGAGCTTTTGCTCCGCCAAGACCGCGCTCTTGGTCTCGTTGTCCTTGGCGCGGCTGTCATAGATCGCGTCGTGGAACCAGATCGCCGCTTCGACGGCGTCCGGGTCATGGAGCAGGCGTCGGCATTCTTCGGCCAGCGCCAGCATGGCCTCGACATGAGCGAGGTCATGGTAGTGCCTGTCCCCGGCCTGATAGAGCGCGGTAAGCTCGTTTTTCAGTGCTCCGTCGATCAAGGGTTCGTTTTCCATCGCGGCTTGAATTCCCGTGAACCAAGTCCATTTGACAAAGCACTAAGGAAAATTGAGTTCAACCGTGCTATGATCTGGCTTATATAAGCCGCCGGAGAATGAGGAGGCCGGAGACCGTCGATGAACAGCGTTACGATAGCCCGTCCCAGCATGGTGCAGCCGGTCGATCCGATCTGGCGCTCGATCCGCGACGAGGCGATGGAAGCGGTGAACCGCGATCCGCTGCTGGCCGCCTTCCTCTATTCCACCATCCTCAACCAGGAAAGCCTGGAGGAAGCGGTCATCCATCGGCTGGCCGAGCGTCTGGCGCATCAGGATATCGGCTCCGATCTCATCCGTCAGACCTTCAAGGCGATGCTTGCCGACGATCCGGAGTGGAGCACGACGCTGCGCGTCGACATCCAGGCCTATTACGATCGCGATCCGGCCTGCGACCGCTTCATCATGCCGGTGCTCTATTTCAAGGGTTTCCATGCCATCCAGACGCACCGGCTGGCGCACTGGCTGTGGAACCAGGGCCGCAGGGACTTCGCGCTCTACCTGCAGAGCCGCTCCTCCTCGGTGTTCCAGACCGACATCAATCCGGCCGCCCGCATCGGCAAGGGCATCTTCCTCGACCACGCGACCGGCCTGGTCGTCGGCCAGACGGCCGTCATCGAGGACGATGTTTCGATCCTGCACGGGGTGACGCTTGGCGGCACCGGCAAGGCCAGCGGCGACCGTCATCCGAAGATCCGCCGCGGCGTGCTGATCGGCGCCGGCGCCAAGATCCTCGGTAATATCGAGATCGGCCACTGCTCGAAG
>NZ_RZSL01000537.1:0-4124 GCF_003997355.1 Mesorhizobium sp. M1E.F.Ca.ET.041.01.1.1
TCGATCGGCTCCTCGATGTTGGTCACCAGTTTCTGCTGCACCGGCTCGGCAGGCTTGGCCGCACCACCCTTGGCGACCGCGTCATAGACCTTGCTGTCCTGGTTCGGCACCACGGCGCCACCCGGATTCTCCGGCTTGACCTTGATCGGCGAATTGTCGGCCTTCACGATCACGGGCGCTTCGCTGCCGCCCTTGCCGCCAAAGGAGAAGGCAAGCGCGCCAAGGCCGCCCGCGATAACCACGGCGCCGACGAGCGCGGCAACCATCATGCCACGGCTGCGCGGCTTTGCTGCCTCCCGTTCGGCAAGGCCCGGCACAGTCATCGCCTCATCGAGTTCGGGATCGTAGTCGAGGTCATCGGTGGCGAAATCGTCCGCCTGCGAAACCGGCCGGCTGCCGGGCAAGTCGTCGGCATCGAATTCGCTCGCGGCTGCGGCATAGGACGCGGCCGCCGGAGCGGAGGTCGTCTCGGCGCGCAACTCGCGGCGATCATAGCCGGTCTTGAATCCGGCGCTGTAGGATTCGTCGTCATAACCCCGGCTCGGCGCCGGCGCCGTGGCGATCTCGGTCGCGTTCATCTCGCTGAGCAGACCCGCGAATTCGGCGTCGAGATCGTCATAGGCGGGCACCGCCGGCTGATCCTCCTCGAAGCTGAGCTCCGGAATATCGAGGTCGTCGGCCAGTGCGACTACGCGCTCCGGCACGTCGACCGTCTCGACATCGGGCACTTCCTCATACTGGCGAGGCTGCGGCGCCGAAGCCGGCTTGGCGTAGGCGGAATGGTCCTTCGCCGGCTCATCGCGGTAGGCCGGAGCCGCTATCTGCGGCGCGGGAGCCACCGGCTGCGGCGCGAACGACGCTTCCACCGGGGCGGCGACCGGGGTCACCCGACTCCACGACCGTGACGGCTCGGCGGGCGCGACCGGCGCGTCCATCTCGATGCCCTTGGCGAAGGCGGCATCGAAAGCCTCGTCATCGAAATCGATGCTCGGTTCGGCATTCTGCTCAGGCGCCGCCTCTTCGAAGCCCTGCCGGTCGAGTTCGTCGGCGAGCAGGCTATCGAGATCGGCATCGGCGGGTCGAGCGGTCTGCTCGTCGCGTGCAGGCTCGTGCTCATCGAGATCCCAATCGAGATCATCGGCGGCGGCCTGATGGCCGGTGTGGCCGGCCGGCTGCGGTGCCGAAGCGGGTTCCTTGGCGACTGGCATCGGGGCGGCTGCAATGGGGGCGGCCGGAGCCGGAGCGGCCGGAATGGGCCGCGCGGTCATGGCGCCGAGCAACGCGTTGAGTTCGTCTTCCAGGCTCCGCTCGCTGCTGGTCGCAGCCGGCTTGGCCGGCTCGACTGCGGCGACCGGCGGAACCGGCGCCGATACGGCCGCAGCAGGCTCGGCGAATGACGGCTCAGCCGCGGCGGCTGGCTCGACAGCGGGAACTTCCGGCTCCTCGGCAAGAGCATCACCGAAGTTGAGTTCGAAATCGTCTTCGATGACCTGATCGGCTGCGGCCTCGTGATCGGCGACGGGTTCAGGATCGACGGCGGGGGCCTCCGCCTCCTCGGCAAGGGCGTCACGGAAGCTGAGCTCGAAATCGTCTTCGACGACCTGATCCGCAGATGCTTCGTGGTCGCCAACAGGCTCGTAATCGGCGACGGGTTCGGGATCGGCTGCGAAATGCGCAACTTCCGCAGGCGCCTCGGCGGCCTCCAGCTGCTCGTCCTCGACAGCTGTCGGCTGCTCGTCCTCGACAGACTGCGGCCGCTCGTCATCGACCGACAGCTCCTGTTCCAGGATCAGCTCCTGCGGCTGATCGAAACCCAAATCGACGTCGGACATTACCTGATCGAATTCGGCCTGATCTACCTGGCTGTCGAAATCTTCGTCGGCGATCGATTGCTCGGCAGCGGCGTGAGCTTCCACCGGCTGAACATCGGCGGCCCCGGGGTGCTGCTCGATCTCGCGGTCGTCGAACGCCAGTTCGTCCTCGAGCGACATCTGCACGGCGTTGTCGAAATCGGCATCGAATGCGGCCTCGGCCGCGGGCTCGACAGCGGCAGGCTCGGCAGCCGCGACGGCGCCATGGCCGGCGTCGGGCCCATGATGGTCGATCTGGAAGCCGTCATCCAGCGAGGCTGCCATTTCCTGATCGATGGAAAGGTCGTCCTCCAGAGGCGAAACTTCGTCCTCCAGAGGCGAAACTTCGTCCTCGTGCGGCGAGACTTCCAAAGAGCGCGCGACCGCCTTGTCGAAATCATCGTCGAAGGGGTCGAAATCATCGTCGGAGGCAATATCGGCGGCCGGCTCCGGCGCACGCGGCGTGGCAAAGTGGGCGTGATCGGCCGCGTCGTCAAAGACGAAGTCCTGTTCGAAGGAAGCGGCAAGCTCGTCGTCGGTGAGTTGGTAGGCCGGCTGGTGCTGGACTGCCGGCTGCGTGACCGGCGCGCTTTCCTCGGCAGCGTCGAATTCGCCCATCAATTCCTTTTCGAGGTCGATGTCGAAGTCGCTCTCTTCCGCGGCCTGGTTTACGGGCGCGGCCTTCGCGGCCGCCGGCGTCTGCGGCCTGACCGGCTGACGCGGATCGAAGCCCATGATGCGGGTCAATTCCGCGAACGGATCGTCATCGGCGATGTGGTTGCTTGCGGCTGCTTTCAGCTGGGTTCTGTCTGCCATTATTGTTCCCGAACTCGCACACAGTCGGACGCCATGGACGTCGCGCAGGGTTGGCCCTTACCAGCGCAATGTGGGCAAAAGGTGACAGGTTTTTTAGTCAAACCTAACGCATTTCGGTAGGCGCATCAGCTCCTATCAGCGTCAGGCCGGAGGTCAAAACATCCGAAACAGCCTGCACCAGCCCTAGTCTGGCATACGTCAATTGTGGGTCGTTAACCTTAACAAAACGTAAGTCTGGGTTGTCGGTGCCCCGATTCCAGTGTGCGTGGAAGCTCGACGCCAGATCGTAGAGGTAGAATGCCAGCCGGTGCGGCTCCAGCGCAAGTGCGGCGGATTCGATCAGCCGTGGATATTCAGCCAGCTTCCGGATCAGGCCCATCTCGCCCTCATCCGTCAGCGACGAAACCGAGGCCACGAGCCGGTTGCGGTCGAAATTCGCCTCGCCCAGTTGCTCGCTCGCCTGCCGGAACACCGAGTGGCAGCGCGCCGAGGCGTATTGCACGTAGAACACCGGATTGTCCTTGGACTGCTCGGTGACCTTGGCGAAGTCGAAATCGAGCGGCGCGTCGTTCTTGCGGTAGAGCATCATGAAGCGGATCGGGTCGCGGCCGACCTCCTCCACCACGTCGCGCAGCGTGACGAAATCACCCGACCGTTTCGACATGCGCACGGGCTCGCCATCGCGAAACAGCTTCACCAGTTGACAGAGAAGGACCGTGAGCTTCACCGTATCGCCGGCGACCGCGCGCGCCAGTGCCTCCAGCCGCTTGACGTAGCCGCCATGGTCGGCGCCGAGCACATAGATCAGATCGACGAAGCCGCGCTCGACCTTGTCCTTGAGATAGGCGACGTCGGCGGCGAAATAGGTGAACGAGCCGTCGGACTTGACCAGCGCGCGGTCCATATCGTCGCCGACGGCGGTCGAGCGGAACAGCGTCTGCTCACGGTCTTCCCAGTCGTCCGGCTTCTCGCCCTTCGGCGGCGGCAGCTTGCCCTTGTAGATATGGCCCTTGAGCGTCAGGTCGGCGATCGCCGCCCGGATCTTCTTGGCATTGTCGGCATGCAGCGTGCGCTCGGAGAAGAACACGTCGTGATGCACGTTGAGCAGCGCCAGGTCCTCGCGGATCATCGCCATCATGGCGTCGACCGTGCGGTCCTTGGCGATCGCCAGCGCTTCCTCTTCCGGCATCTCCAGCAGGCTGCGGCCGAATTCTTTGGCCAGCGCCTGGCCGACCGGGACCAGATAGTCACCCGGATAGAGGCCCGGCGGGATCTCGCCGATGTCTTGGCCAAGCGCCTCGCGATAGCGCAGCATGGCCGAGCGTCCCAGCACGTCGATCTGCGAGCCGGCGTCGTTGATGACATATTCCTTGGTCACGTCGTAGCCGGCGAAGGCCATCAGATTGGCCAAAGTGTCGCCGACGACGGCGCCGCGGCAATGCCCGACATGCATCGGAC
>NZ_RZSL01000538.1:0-4123 GCF_003997355.1 Mesorhizobium sp. M1E.F.Ca.ET.041.01.1.1
GCCTTGCTTGGCGCGCTGGCGGATGCGCATCCAACCCGAGGCGAAGCAGGAGATCGGATCGGGAAAACGCCGCGCCCAGCGGTCGGCGAAGGCGGCCGGCGGGCCGACGACGATGGCGCCGGCGAAATCGGCCTTGCCGCCGGTCTCCACGGTCCCCGGCTCCAGCTTGCCGAGGTCGATGCCTTGGCTCTGGTAGTATTCGCTGAGCTTTGTCAGCGCGCCGTGGATATAAATCGGCTTGTCATAGCCGGCGTCGCGCAACAGGCGCATCACGCGCTGCGCCTTGCCGAGCGCATAGGCGCCGATCAGGTGCGAGCGTTCGGGAAATTGCGCCGCCGATTTCAGCACACGCGCGATCTCCTCTTGATCCGGCGGATGCCGGAACACCGGCAGGCCGAAGGTCGCCTCGGTGATGAAGACGTCGCACGGGACCGGCTCGAAGGGCCGGCATGTGGCGTCCTTCTGCCGCTTGTAGTCACCGGAGGCGACGATGCGCATGCCTTGGTACTCGACGGCGATCTGCGCCGAACCCAGCACGTGCCCCGCCGGATGGAAGGTCACGGCGACGCCATTGATGCCGATCGTCTCGCCGAGCGTCGCGGCCTGCGTCGTGCCGGCAAAATCCTCGCCGCAGCGCAGGCCCATGATGTCGAGCGTCTCTTGCGTGGCCAGCACCGAGCGGTGGCCGGAGCGGGCATGGTCGGAGTGGCCGTGCGTGACCAGGGCGCGGCCCACCGGCCGCACCGGGTCGATGAAGAAATCGCCTGGCGGGCAGTAGAGCCCTTCCGGTCGTGGCTTGAGCAGGTCGCTGGCGCGCATGGCTTGAAGATAATGGCTAAATTCCCCGCGGAAAGCCTGTTGCAAGAGACTGCTGACTCATCCTACAGCCGGCCGCCGGTTCGAACGCCGGTGGGATCAAACGAACCATGAAACCGTTTCAGGCTTCGTCCGGCGACTCGAACGCCGACCGTCGCGCCGACTTCGCCGAGATGCTCTTCGTTTCCGGTGAGCCGGCGCAGGCGGCGGAGCTTCTGCTCGGTGCGCTGGAGCTGGCGCCACAATGGGCGGTCGGTTGGTTCCGCCTCGGCGAGATGCTGGAGGCGGCAGGTTTTCTGGACCAGGCCGCCCAGGCCTGGACGATGGCGCTGAAGCTCGATCCCGTGGACCGGCTGGGCGCGTCGCTCAAGCTGCAATTGATCGGCAATGCGCCGGCGGCAGCGGCTCCGCCCAGCGCCTTCGTCGAGACCCTCTTCGATCACTACGCCGACCGTTTCGAGGAAGCGCTGGTCGGAAAACTCGGCTACCGGATGCCGGACTTTCTCGACCGGGCCATTCGCGCGGCAAGGCCGGGCCGTTTTCACCTAGCCCTCGACCTCGGCTGCGGTACCGGCCTGATGGGCGAAAGGCTGCGTCCGATCGTTGATCGGCTCGAGGGCTACGACATCTCGGCCGGCATGTTGCGGAAGGCGCGCGCCAAAGGCATCTACGACCTGCTTTCCAAGGCCGATCTTCAGCATTTTTCCCACGCCGGCCCGAAAGCCGACCTCGTGGTCGCGGTCGACGTGTTCATCTACTTAGGCGCGCTCGAACGCGTTGTCGGAGCCGTTGCCGAGAGCTTGGTCGATAAAGGCGTCTTCGCATTCTCGGTAGAAACCACCGCCGGCGACGATGACTTCGCCTTGCTGCCGTCGCGGCGCTACGCGCATTCCGAGGCCTATGTGCGGCGCGTTCTCGCCGTCAGCGGGTTTGCGATCCTGTCGCTGGAGAGCACGACCATCCGGCATGACCGCGGCGAGCCTGTAGGGGGCTTGGCTGTCGTGACCGGGAAAGGCCATGCGGTATAAAGGATCATTGACGCAGCGTTCCTCACACCCCCCTCTGGCCTGCCGGCCATCTCCCCCGCAAGGGGGGAGATCGGATGTCGCGGCGGCTTTCGCCAATCTCCAGCGCCGCAGGAAGAGCGGTAGGCCGAAGCTGTCCATCTCCCCCCTGCGGGGGAGATGTCCGGCAGGACAGAGGGGGGTGCTGTCCCGCCGACGTTGTATTGATCCTATGCTGCAAAGAAGGCCAGAATCGCCGCTCGCGAAAAAGCCCGAATCGCATGTCCGTTTAAGCGTGGGCGGATACCGCACGGAGGGATACCATGCGCTGGAACATGGTGGTGTTGGCGTCTTGCCTGACGACGGCCGGCTGCGTCGGCGGCACCTCGATGGCCGAAAGGCAGGACGAGAACGTCCAGTCCTCGCTGCAATATGACAGCGTGCCCTGCGACCAGCTGCTGGCCAACCGCAATGCGCTGGCGCAGCAATACAACCTGCCGGTCACGGCGAAGCCGACTTTCTCCAATCCGGCGATGGGCTTCGGTCCGTTCACGCCGGACATGCGCTCCAAGGCGCAGCGCGACAGCGACAAGGCGAGTGGCGAGATCGACGCCATGAGTCGCTCGATCGAGCGCCGCGATTGCGGCGAGCCGAAGAAGAAGGACAAGCTCGAGCTGCCCGGTTCGAAGCCTGCTTAATGCATGTCGCCCAAAAGTGCGCAGCGGTTTTGGGAAAACGACATGCACCAAAACAAAGACCTAAAGCGTGGTGCCTGAATCCGTTTCAGCGCTACACGCTTTGGGTGCTCAATAACCCGCTTCGCGGTCGACCAGGTTTTCTAGCTTTTCGCCGCGCTCGAAGGCCGCCATCTGCCGGAGCATGATCGGTACGAGATGCACGGGGTCCGAGGTCGCCGCCGCATGCGGCGTCACGAACACTTTCGGGTGGCTCCACAGCGGGCTTGTCTTCGGCAGCGGCTCGACCTCGAACACGTCGAGGCTCGCTTCCTTCAGCATGCCGTCGTTCAGCGCGCGCAGGATGTCGGCATCCTTCTGCAGCCGGCCGCGGCCGGCATTGATCAGCACCGCTCCGCCGAGCCCGTTGCGCCTGCGCAATTCCTTCAGCACGCTGTAATTGATGATGCCCTGTGTGTTGGGGGTGAGCGGCAACAGCACCACCAGGATATCCGTGGCGTTGAGGAACGGGATCAGCCCGGCTTCCCCGGAAAAGGTCGAAACACCCGTCATCGGCCGCTCAGTGCGCGACCAACCGTTGACCGCAAAGCCCAGCGAGAGCAGCACCGAGGCCGCTGCGCGGCCGAGATTGCCGAGGCCCATGATGCCGACGGAGATGTCTTCCGCCGCGCGCTGCGGCAGCTCTCGCCAGATCTTCTTCTGTTGTTGCGCGCGATAGTGCATGCTCTGGCGGTGGTGGTCGAGCACCCGCCAGACGACATATTCGGTCATATGCTGGGTGAGATTGTCGGCGACGACCCTGACGATCGGCACGTCGGGCAGGCCGGGATCGGCGAAGATGTGGTCGACGCCGGCGCCGATCGAGAAGATGGCGCGCAGATTGGGCAATCCCGACAACAGGTTCGGCTTCTGCTTCCACACCACCGCATAGGTGATCGAGGGGTCGCTGGGGCCATCCGGCTCCAGCACCACCTCGCGCTCGGCCGAAAGCAGTTCGCGCCAGCGCTGCGGATGAAAGCCGGTGAGGGCAAGCAGGATTTTGCCTTTTTCCATTCGCGGATGTTCTTCCCTGTTATGTAAGCCGGGCGGGCCTATTGGCTGACCACGCCGGTCGGCGCCGTCTCGATCCTGAAGGCCGCCGAGATCAGTGCCCGGGTATAGTCGGTCCGCGGGCTGCCGAAAATCTGATCGGACGGCCCGGCTTCGACGATCTGGCCATTGCGCATGACGATGACGTCATTGGCAAGGGCGCGGATGACTTTCAGGTCGTGGCTGATGAACAGATAGGCCAGGTTATGCTTGGCCTGCAGATCGCGCAAAAGGTCGACCACCTGCGCCTGGACGCTCATGTCGAGCGCCGAGGTCGGCTCGTCGAGCATGACGAAGCGGGGGTTGAGCACCATGGCGCGGGCGATGGCGACGCGCTGGCGTTGGCCGCCGGAAAATTCATGCGGATAGCGGTGCCGCGTTTCGGGATCGAGGCCGACCTCGTTCAGCACTTCGACGACCTTGTCGTCACGCTCGTCGGGCGACAGTTTAGGCTCGTGGATCTTCAGCCCTTCCTCGATGATCTCGGCGATCGACATGCGCGGGCTCAAGGATCCGAAC
>NZ_RZSL01000539.1:0-4105 GCF_003997355.1 Mesorhizobium sp. M1E.F.Ca.ET.041.01.1.1
GAAGATGACGAGGCCCATCGAGTAACGGGCTGCGGCGCCGGCGCCGCAGCCCGTTACTCGATGGGCCTCGTCATCTTCACCGGCATCCTGGTCGGCACGATGTTCACGCTGTTCGTCGTGCCCATGTTCTACACCTTCATCGCCAGCAAGGATCTGCCGCATCTTGCCGAGAAGCCCGATCCGAAGCTGATGCCGGCGCTGCCGACCTGAAGCGGAGGCAATAGCGATTAGGGAGTAGCGAATAGGGGAGAATGGCGTTCGCGCGCCGGGACATCTCTATTCGCTACTCCCTATTCGCTCCATAATGAAAAGAGGCCGGAAAGTTTCCGGCCTCTTTTTTGGCAGTCGCCTCACGGCTTCGGCGCTGAGCAATTTCAGGAAAAGTGTGTAACGCTTTTCCGTCCGAAATTGCGCCTAATAGACTACGCCGAAGGCGGCAATCCGCCTGCTACTTGACCCAACCCGTTATTTAACAATGACGATGCTGGTGTTGGACGGGCCGAAAACCTCGACGAGCTGGTAGAAATCGGCCGCGGCATCGGGATGCAGGCGCACGCAGCCATGCGAGGCAGGCCGGCCGAGACGGTTGATGGCGTAGGTGGCGTGCACCGCGTAGCCGCCGCTGAAGAACACCGAATGCGGCATCGGCGCATTGTCGTACTTCTTCGAATACCACATCTCGTGCAGGCGGGTCGGCCTGAACGACCCCGTCGGCGTGATGTGCCTCCTGTCACCCGTCGACACCTTCCAGGTGTAGGTCGGACGGCCGTCGACCGTGACTTCCATGATCTGCTGCGACAGCGAAACCCGGGCGACGATCTGATTGGCGTGGGCGGCGTTGCTGCCGAAAAGCAATGCCGCGCCGGTGAGCGCGGCGGCGGTGACATTGATGAGTTTGGCGGAAATGGCGGTATGCATGACGATCCCTCTCTTTATGCCGGTCCGGCCGGCTTCATTTCGATGTGTCGCTTTATCGAGGTCACCTGTTTCAAGCCTATTTCGCTTGATGCTCGTTATTGTTTCGAATCTGTTTCCCAAAATTAACGCCCCAGCCCGGAAGAACGCTGCTCGTGAGCCTGTCAAGGTTACCGACGACAGAGGGGAAACCGACAAACGAAAGTGCGTATGGCTCTGATATGAAAGCTATTTCGCTACTCTCGAAACCGAATTGCAACAAAACGCGGCCTGCGCGGCATGATGCGGATACAGGCCGGCGGCAATGTGGATGCAACGGGAACAGACATCAGCAAACGAAAATGGGCAGGAAATCGAACCTACGCTCCTGGCTTCTCAGGATCGGCGTCGCGGCCGTCATCCTCGGTGGCGCCGGCTCTGTCGCCGGCAACCCCGTGGCAACGCTCGGCGCCATGAATTCGGGCGAGGTTTCGACGCTGCACACTGCACTGTTCATCGCCACGGTCTGGATCGTTTCCAGCCTGCGCGTCCACCGGCTGAGGGCCCTCTGGCGGGTCGGCCTTCGGCTGATGAGGACGCGCGGCCCCTCCGGCTACTTGCTGCCGAGAGGACCGAAGGCCCGCGCCGCAGCGGGGGGGCTCCGTTAGCGGCGCGGGCGCTTCGGGAGTTTCCTGAAGCACCGATACATATCGATTTAGGGGTAATGACATGAACACCAGGTTTGCAGCTTCCGTGCTTTCCGCATTGCTCTACGCGCAAGGGCTGCTCGGCTTTGCCGCGCTGGCAACGGTGCTCCTGAAGGAGCGCGCCCATGTCGAAATCACCGCCAGCGCCGACTTGCCCTCAGGTCCCTCGGTCCTCGTGGTGCGCTGAGCACGAAGCATCGGTTTTGGGGGATCCGATGCCAGATCAAGGAAATGACCCGGCCGCCCTCGCCTCAGTCGGTACGCGGCGTCGGCGGATCGAAGCGATAGCCGGCGCCCCTGATCGTGGTGATGGTCTCGGTATCGAGCTTGCGGCGCAACCTCACGATCCGCGAATCGATCGAGCGGTCGAAAGCGTCCGCGTTCTCGGCCGGCGCGGCGGCGATGATGTCGTCGCGCGTCAGCACCTTTCGCGGGCTTGCCAGGAAGAGCCTGAGCAGCGCAACCTGGCCCGGCGACAGTTGATCCTCGGCACCGGAGCGATGCATGACCATGGCCGACCTCAGGTCGACGGTGGCGTTCTCCAGCACGATCAGTTCCTGGGTGTTGCGGCCGCGCCGCATCAGCAGGCCGCCGATGCGCGCAGCGAGCTCGCGCACATTGAGCGGACTTTCCACCACGTCTGCGGCGCCGAGCTCCAGCGCCAGCACCTTGTCGACAAGGTCGCGTGGCCGGCAGATCAGGATGAAGTCGGAGCCGCCCTCGCCGCCATAACGCTTGAGCAGCTCGCGACCGTCCGCCTGGGTCACATCGTCACCGACGACGACGACATCGATGCCCCCCGCAGAGAGCAGCGACTCCGCCTCCCAGGGCTGGCGTGCCTGGCGCACGTCGTGCCCGCGCCGCTCGAGATGGTCGGCAAGGGAGCCGGCCACCACTTCGGCAACGGACACAAGCGCGACGACGGATCGTGCTGCCATTTTCTTCACCCCGCCACAGACAACTCGAGATGAGCGCTGGACATCATGTTTATACCCAATCTACTTTCCGCTGAAAGCGGGAGCGAGACCATTGTGAAGGCGCGCATCATCGTCGTCGAGGACGAGCCGGACCTGAGAGAGGCGGTTGCCGAATATCTCGGCGCCAACGGCTATGACGTCGCCACGGCCGAGAATGCCGCGGCGGCGCGCGGCCTGCTCGAGGCGCAGTCCTTCCACCTTGCCATACTCGACATCGCCATGCCCGGCGAGGATGGCCTGTCGCTCGGCCGCTGGCTGCGCTCGAAGACCCAGATCGGCATCATCTATGCCACCGCCGCCGGCACCGCGCTCGACCGCATCGTCGGCCTGGAACTCGGCGCCGACGACTACATCGTCAAGCCCTACGAATTGCGCGAAGTGCTGGCGAGGGTCCGCAGCGTGCTGCGCCGCGTGCCGCAGCCGGCAGCACCTCAGGCCGCGAAGGCCGAGGCCGGCACGCGCCGCTTCATGAACTTCGGCGGCTTCCAGGCCGATTTCGACGGCAGGCTGGTCACCGGCGCCAACGGCGCGGTCATTGAGATGGCCAAGAGCGAGTTCGACGTGCTGGAGGTTTTCCTCACCCGCGCCAACCGGCTCCTGACGCGGGCGGCGATCTCGGAGGCGATCGGCTTCGTGGAAGATCCCGAATCGTCGCGCGCGGTCGATATCCGCATCATGCGTCTCAGGAAAAAGATCGAAACCGATCCGGCCAACCCGAAATTCCTGCGCACCGTACGCGGCGAAGGCTATATCTTCTCGCTGCCGACAAGCGACGGCAATTGACTCCGGCCCGCGCATCCTTCCGGATACGTGAAAGACGCTGTAGCATTCCGATTGAGCGCACGCCCCCGCAAAACCGTGATCGATTTTCGGGGCTTGTGTGCCGGATTTCATGGTTTACCGATATGGCCCGGGGATGACGTTCGACGATGACAGCTGAGGCCGCACGGATGGACATGCACGGCTCCCGCCAGGGCGCCGCGATGGCGGCCGTCCACGTCGTTCGCCGTTTGCGCGAGGCGGGCGATTGGCAGCGCGAGATAGACGGCATGCTGGAAACGCTCTGCCGGGCCATGGATTGCCAGCGCGGCATTCTGTTTCGTCTGCGCGAACTGCCCGGCCAGGGCTTTGCGCAATCCGTCTCGGCTTACTGGATCGACCCTGAATTCGGCGGCGAGCTGGCATCGCCCACCGTCATCATGCAGTCGATCATCAACTCCGATCCGCTGCTGGAGCGGCTGCAGGAGGACGAGCGCCAGGGCAAGGTCTTTGCCGGTCACACCCGCAATCTGGATGGTTTCCTGAGGGCCGATTTCGAGAAGCAGAACATAAAATCCTTCATTTCCGTGTCGGTCTTCGCCCACGGCCATCTCTGGGGCACGCTGGCGGTCAACGACTGCGTCGCCGAACGCGAATGGACCGACGAGGAAGAGGCGACGCTGCACATCATCGCGCTCGCCATCGGCGACGCCATCGAGCACTCGCCCTCCGAGGCGCATGCCAGCGAAGTCATCCGCCGCACCATGC
>NZ_RZSL01000053.1:0-20005 GCF_003997355.1 Mesorhizobium sp. M1E.F.Ca.ET.041.01.1.1
CCGTCGATCGGGGGAGAGGTGGCTCGGCGAAGCCGAGACGGAGTGGGGGTCGACCTGCGCGGCGTCGTTGTTACCCGACCTCGATAACCGCCTTGATCAGGCCGGTTTTCTCATGCGCCCATCTGGCGAGATCGCGCGGCGTGCCGGCAAGCGTCGTGCGGTGGGTGACCAGTTTGGCGAGCGGCACAGCGCCGTTGCGGATCGAGGCGGCGACATGGTCGAAATCGGCGCGCAACGCGTTGCGGCTGCCGACCAGAGTCATCTCGCGTTTGTGGAACTCGGGGTCGGAGAAGGCGATGTCGTCCTTGACGACGCTGACCAGCACCAGCGTGCCGCCATGCGCGACATGGGCGAAGGCGGACTGCACCGACTGCGTGTTGCCGGTGGCGTCGAACACCAGGTCGAAGCCTTCGCCGCCGGTGGCCTGGCGCACCAGATCTGTCGCCGGCGCTTTCGAGCCGTCGAGTGCTGCAAATCCGAGCTCGCTTTCGGCGAAACCGAGCCGCTCGGTGCTCATGTCGAGCAGGCTGACGTCCAGCCCGGCGATGCGGGCGAAGAGCGCCGTGCCGAGGCCGATCGGGCCGGCCCCGATGACCAGCGTGCACTGGCCGGGAGCGCCAAGCGAGCGCCGCACGGCATGCGCGCCGATCGCCAGGAATTCGACCGCTGCCGCGTCGGCCAGTGACAGACCATTTGCCGGATAAAGGTTCTGCGCCGGCACCAGGATCTCGTCGCACATGGCGCCGTCACGATGCACACCCAGCACTTCGATCTTCAAGCAGCAGTTCGGCTTGCCGTGCCGGCAGGCGATGCATTTGCCGCAGGCGAGGTAGGGATTGACGATCACCGCTTCGCCGATCGCCAGGCCAACGCCTTCGCCTCTCTCGGCGATCGTGCCCGAGACCTCGTGGCCCATGATGCGCGGATAGGCGAGGAAAGGGTGCTTGCCTTCGAAGATGTGGTAGTCGGTACCGCAGATGCCGACATGGCTGACGGCGACCCGCGCCCAACCGGGTGGCGGCGCGCCCGGCGCTGCGCGGTCTTCGAGGACAAGATCGCCGGGCGAGCGGCAGACGACGGCTTTCATGCGCTGATCCAGTATTTGCGACAGCGCCGGCCCATCAATTTGGTGGGCCGGCGCGTCATTTCAGGGACGGTTATTTGCCGCGACGGCGCAGGCCGTCGAAGTAGACGATGACGATGATCAGCACGCCGGTGATGACGCGCTGCCAGAAGGTGTTGACGTTGAGCAGGTTGGCGCCGTTGTTGATCGTTGAAAGGATGAAGGAGCCGATCAGCGGCCCGTGCACCGAGCCGATGGCGCCGAACAGCGAGGTGCCGCCGATCACCGACGAGGCGATGGCCTGCAGTTCATAAGTGTCGCCCTGCGTCGGGTTGCCGATGCCGATGCGCGAGGCAAGCAGCACGCCGACGAAGGCGGCGAGCAGGCCGGACAGGATATAGGCCATGAAGATCGTGCGCGGCACGTTCACGCCCGAAAGGCGCGCGGCCTCCGCATTGGAGCCGACCGAGAACAAGTAGCGGCCCCAGCGCGTGTGGTGCAGGAAGACATAGGCCGGTATCGCGACCAGGATAACCATCCAGAACAGATAGGGGATGCCGAGCAGCGAGCCGCGCGAGAAGGCCTGGAACGGATCGCTGTTGATCGAGATCGAGTTGCCGTTGGTCATAAGCAAGCCGATGCCGCGCAGCGACGTCATGGTGGCCAAAGTGATGATGAAGGGCGGCAGGCTCATCTTGACGATGCCGAAGCCGTGGAACAGGCCGATGGCGACGCCGACCAGCAGGGTGATCAGAACGGCTGCCCAGATCGGCCAGCCGGCATTGATCAGCAGCGCGACGACGACGGTGGTGAAGCCGACCACGGCGCCGACCGACAGGTCGATGCCGCCGGTGATGATCACGAAGGTCTGGCCGACGGCGAGGATGGCGATCAGCGAGCCCTGGCGCAAAAGGTTGGTGATGTTGAGCGCTGTGGCGAAGGAAGGCGTGGCGACAGCCAGCACGATCCACATCAAGAGCAACAGGCCAAGCAGTGTCAGCCCGAACAGGGCATTGAAATTGCGCTTGGGTTTTTCGGCGGGGATCGCCTCGGTGCTCATTTTTGTCCTCCCGTCTTTTCTTGTTTCTCGGCCAGCGCCTGGCTCAAAATGTCCTCGTGGCTGGCGGTGTGGAAGCCATGCGTGGCGACCAGCTTGCCGCGGCGGAACACATGCAGCGTGTCGGCGAGCTCGTAGACCTCGGGCAGATAGGACGAGATCAGGATGATGCCGGCGCCCTTGGACAGCAGCGTCGAGAACAGGCGGTAGATCTCGGCCTTGGTGCCGACATCGACGCCGACCGTAGGCTCGTCGAAGATGAACAGCTTGGCGCCATGCGCCAGCCACTTGCCGATGACGATCTTCTGCTGGTTGCCGCCCGACAGGCTGGAGGCGAGCGCATGGCGGGTCGGCGTCTTGATGCGCAGGTCGGCGATCTGGCGGTCGGCCTCGGCCTTCTCGCGCGAGCCGGAGATCAGAAGATTGTTCGAGATGCGCTTGTAGATCGGCAAGTTGAGGTTCATGCCGACCGGCAGGTTGAGGCAGAGGCCCTGGTCGCGGCGGCTTTCCGGCGCCAATGCCATGCCGAGCCTTATCGCGTCATGCTCGGAGTTGACCTGGACCTCCTTGCCTTGCCAGAGGATCTGTCCGGTCGACTTTTTGTGGCGGCCATAGAGCGTGGTGACGAATTCGCTGCGGCCGGCGCCGATCAGGCCGTAAAGGCCGACGATCTCGCTGGCGCGGACGGTCATCGAAACGTTCTCAAAGCCCTTGCCGGAGAGGTTCCGCGTCTCGACGATCGTCGCGCCCGGCGTGAAATGCTCCTTGTGGTAGATCTGCTCGATCGAGCGGTTGATCATCAGCTTGACCAGTTCCGGCTCGCTGGTCTCGGCGATGGTGCGGGTGCCGACGAGGGTGCCGTCGCGCAGCACCGAGACGCGGTCGGCGAGCTCGAACACCTCCTCCATGCGGTGGCTGATATAGATGATGGTGACACCTTCGCCCTTCAGCCGGCGGATCAGCTTGAAAAGCTGGTCGGCTTCCTTGCGGGTGAGATAGGCGGTCGGCTCGTCGAAGATCAGGAATTTCGTGCCGCGCACGGTGGCGCGCGCTGCGGCGATCAGCTGCTGCTGGCCGATGGTGAGGTCGCCGAGCATGACATGCGCCGGCAGGTCGAAGCCGAGGCCGTCGATGATCTTCTGCGCTTCCTTGACCATGGCGCGCTGCTGCAACAGGCCGAAGCGTGAATTCTCCTCGCCGAGGAACATGTTCGCTGCGACGGTAAGGTGGCGGCAGAGCACGACCTCCTGGTGGACGGCATTGATGCCGAGCGCCATCGCCTCATGCGGGGTGGCGAGCGCTTCCGGCTTGCCTTCCCATATCACTTCGCCTGAGGTACGCGGCATGACGCCGGTAAGCAGCTTGATCAGCGTCGACTTGCCGGCGCCGTTCTCGCCGACGATGGCGTGGATCTCGCCCGACTTGAAGGCAAGGTCCACCGGCTTCAGCGCATGCGTGCCGGGATAGCGTTTTTCGAGACCTTTCAGCTCAAGGATCGTCCTGCCCGGTTCCAACGTGGGTGCGGGATGCAGTTCCTGCGCCGTCGATGTCATGACAATCCTCCCAGATTGGCCTCAACCGTTTGGGTACGCAGCGATGCGTCTTGAGCGCGCATCTTGAGCCTAAAGCAAGCGGGGGAATTGCCAAGCCGCCCGCAGCGGATGTTTCCGGGGCGCAATGGCCCCGGAAACGACACTCATGGCAGCGCTTACTTGAGCTTCGGGTTGAGCAGCGCGTCGATCTTCGGATCCTTCATGTTGTCCTTGGTGACGAGGTTGGCGCCGGTGTCGACATTGGCCTCGACCTTCTCGCCCTTCGAGGCGGCTAAAGCGGTCTTGATGCCGTCGTAACCCATCCGGTACGGATCCTGGACGACGAGGCCGGAGATGACGCCGTCGTTCAAGAACTTGATCAGCTTCTCGTCGCTGTCGAAGCCGATCAGCCCAACCTTGCCGGCAAGGTTATTCTCGGCGATCGCCTGGCCGACGCCCTGCGCCATGATCAGGTTCGAGGCGAAGATACCCTTGAGGTCGGGATTGGCGGTGATCAGGTCGGTCGCGATGTTGAGGCCGGTCGTGGCCTGGCCGTCGGCATATTTGTCGGCGACGAGCTCAAGGCCGGGATATTTCGCCTTGAGCTGTTCCTTGAACCCTTGCGCGCGCTGCTCGAGCGAGCCGGCGCCAGGAAGCGCGGTGATCAGCGCGACCTTGCCTTCGACCTTGCCGCCATTGGCGGCGGCGATCGCTGCGGCGAGACCGTCAGCCGCGACGCGGCCGCCCTGGACGTTGTCGGTGGTCAGGAAGGAGGTGAAAGCCTTGGATTCGGCGCTGGAGTCGATGCCGATGACCTTGACCTTGGTCGCCGCCTCGTCGATCGGCTTGCCGAGCGCCTTGGCTTCGGTCGGCGCGATCACGACCGCTGCCGGATTGCCGGCGACGGCGTTCTCGAGGATCGAGATCTGGCCGTTGACATCGGTCTCGGCCTGGGCGCCGAGTTCCGGCACGTTGATACCGAGGTCCTTGCCGGCCTTGCGGGCGCCGGCCAGCACGATCTGCCAGTAGAAGGAGGTGGTGTCCTTGACGATGATCGGGATGGTCACGTCGGCCGCCGAGGCGGGTGCCGAATGCATCGCGCCGGCGAGCATCGAAGCGGCGGCGAGAGCCACGAAGGCGCGGCGGTTGAGAAGGCTGGTCACGAATTTCATTAGGTTCCTCCCTAAGGTCGCCTGTTGAAGGTTGCGGAAGGTCCATCTGGATAGGCGCGGTCCAAACGAACTTTATCAATAAAAAACATTTGCTGTATTTTGATAGTGCATCGGTCTGACCAATGCAAGCGGGTGTTGGTGCCGATTGCGTGATGTCAACCGAGTTGCTGGACGATCGTGTAGGGATCGTATTTGGCGAACTCCGCCGAAGGCACCTTGATGTCCAGCAGTTCGAGATTGCGCGTCAGATTGGCGGGCTTGGCCGTGCCGGTCAGCACCGAGGCGACGACCGGCTCATGCAGCGGAAACTGGAACGCGGCCGCGGCCAGCGGGTACCCGCCTTCTCCAGCGATCCTCTCCATCGCATCGACCCGGTCGAGAATATCCTTGCTCGCCGGCAGATAGTCGAAATGCGCGCCGTGCACCGGACCCGTCGCCAATATGCCGGAGTTGAAGACGCCGCCGACGATCAGCGAAGTCTGCCGTTCGCGGCAGAGCGGCAGCAATTCGGCCTCGGCGCTGCGGTCGAGCAGCGAATAGCGGCTGGCGAGGAGGATGCAGTCGAGCGGCGCCCGTCTCAGCACGTCGAGGCAGATCTGGACTTCGTTGACGCCGAGGCCATAGGCGGAGATCGTGCCGGACGATTTCAGCTCTTCCAGCGCCTTCAGCCCGCCGTCCATCAATTGGCGGAAATGCAGCTTCGTCTTCTCGACGCCGTGCGTGTAGACACCGATGTCGTGGACGAACAGGATGTCAATTCTGTTGAGGCCGAGCCGCGCGTAGGAGAAATCCACCGAGCGCATGATCCCATCATAGGAATAGTCGTAGTCGAGCGCGAAGGGCAGCGGATCGACATAGGAGTGATCGGGAACCTGGTCCTCCGGCACCGGGCGGAACAGGCGCCCGACCTTGGTCGACAGCACATAGGACGAGCGCGGCTTCTCGCGCAGGAAGTCACCGGTCCGCCGCTCGGACAGGCCAAAGCCGTAAAAGGGCGCGGTGTCGAAATAGCGCAAGCCGCTGTCCCAGGCCGTCTGCAGCGTTTCCATCGCGGGCTCGCGCGGACAGGCCCGGTAGAGGCCGCCGATCGCGGCGCCGCCGAAGCTGATCTCGGTCACTTCGAGCGCAGTCGTGCCGATCCGGCGTTTGTTCATCAAAGCCTCCCCTTTGCCGTTCGACCGGCCGTTATTTTTGACAGCACTTAGAGCGTCGCGCCGAGATGCCAGGGGACAAACTCGTTGTCGCCGTAGCCGAACGCCTCGCTCTTGGTCTTGCGGCCGGACGCCGTCTCGACGATCAGCTCGAAGATCTCGCGGCCCATGCCGGCGATGGTCTTCTCGCCGGAGGCGATGACGCCGCAATTGACGTCCATGTCCTCCTCCATCTGGTGGTACATGGTCGAGTTGGTGGCGACCTTGATCGACGGCGTCGGCCGGCAGCCGAAGCAGGAACCGCGGCCCGTGGTGAAGACGATGACGTTGGCGCCGCCGGCGACCTGACCGGTGGCCGAGACAGGATCGTAGCCGGGCGTGTCCATGAACACCAACCCGCTGCCGCTGACCTTCTCGGCGTAGCCGAAGACGCCGTTGAGCGGGGTCTGGCCGCCCTTGGCGACGGCGCCCAGCGACTTCTCCAGGATGGTGGTCAGGCCGCCGCGCTTGTTGCCGGGCGAGGGGTTGTTGTCGATCGAGGCGCCATGCTTGGCGGTATGGTCTTCCCACCATTTCACATAGCTGTCGAGCTTGGCGGCGATCTCGGGCGAGGCAGCGCGATAGGCCAGCAGGTGCTCGGCGCCGTAGATTTCGGTCGTTTCCGACAGGATGCCGATTCCGCCGACGCCGGCGAGGATATCGACGGCCGCGCCCAGCGCCGGGTTGGCGGTGATGCCGGACATGCCGTCCGAGCCGCCGCATTGCAGGCCGACGACGATGTCGCTGACAGGGATCGGCTCGCGCTGCAACTGGCCGACTTCCTCGGCGATCTCGGCCAGCACGCCCATCGCCTTCTCGACCGATTTGCGCGAGCCGCCAGCCTCCTGGATGTTGAAATGGCGCTTGCCGGCGGCGACGCCCTTTTGGCCGTAAAGCGTGAGCTGGTTGACCTCGCAACCGAGCCCCACCATCAGCACGCCGCCGAAATTCGGGTGGCGCGCATAGCCGGCGAGCGTCCGGTGAAGGACCATCATGCCGTCGCCGGTCGCGCTCATGCCGCAGCCTTGGCCGTGAACGATCGGCACGAAGCCGTCGATGCCGGGATATTTCGGCAACAGCGTGCGGTTCGCCTGGTCGGCAATGGCGTGGCAGACGGTGGCCGAGCAATTGACGCTGGCAATGATGCCGATGAAGTTGCGGGTGCCGGCGCGGCCGTCGGCGCGGCGGTAGCCCATGAAGGTGCGGGCGCGATCTGCCTCCGTCGCGTGCACGGCCTCGCTTGGCGGCACCACGGGCAGGCGTCCGCTCTCGAACACCAGATTGTGCGAATGGACGTGTTCGCCTGGCGCGATGGCTTGAGTGGCGCGGCCGATCGCCTGCGCATATTTCACCACCGCTTCGCCGGCCGCGATCGGCTTGATCGCCACCTTGTGCCCGGGGTCGATCGCCGCCGCCGCGACCGCGCCGCCGGGCAAGGCCGCGCCGATCTCGATACGGCCATTGGCAACCGCGACATTGTCGGCGGGGGAGAGAAGAATGGTGTTTGCGGCGTTCACGGGCGGCTGTCCTGGGGTAATCCTGGGAGTGCGGGCGGATTGACTTCCTCCCATTTGAAGATAATGTCTTTTATCGTGAAAAAACATTTTTGCGTCAATTGTTTTTTCAGCGCTGGCGGCGCGCCGCTCAGAGGCGGCGCGATTGCCGGTTTGGCAAGCCGGTCAGGAGCATTCCGCATTTCGGAGGCTTGCGCTAGGAACACCGATCATATCGCGCTTCCGGCGGGTCGCCGCAAGCGTTGGGGATACGGGGCATGTCGAAGAGCAACAACGTCTACAAGGACGCCTTCAATCGCTGCCTGCGGCTGCTCGACGAGACCAAGAGCCTGCCGTCGGAGCCTGAGCTTGGAGCGTCGCTCGGCGTCAGCCGCACCACGGTGCGCAGCATCCTTTCGCGCATGGAAGAGACCGGGCTGATCGCTTGGAACAAGCGCAACAAGACGGTGCTGAGATCGCCGCGGGCGGAAGACTTCTTCCCGGAAGAAGAAACCGATTCGCTGGCTGAGATCATCGAGCGCTCCTTCATGCGCCGGCTGCTTGCCGAGGGCGCCGAGGCCGGCATGCAGATCAACGAGCTGGAGCTGGCGCGCGAGATCGGCGTCGGCACCACCAGCGTGCGCGAATTCCTGATCCGCTTCTCGCGCTTCGGCCTGATCGAGAAGCGGCGCAACAGCCACTGGGTGCTGAAGGGCTTCACCCGCGCCTTCGCGCTGGAGCTGACGGAGATCCGCGAGATGTTCGAACTGCGCTCGGCCAGCGCCTTCGCCGCGTTGCCGGAGGACAGCGGGGTATGGGTCGATCTCGACAGGTTGGAGATCGAACATCGCGAGCTCGCCAGCGAGATCGCCACGCGCTTCAACGAATTCTCCGAGCTCGACGAGCGCTTTCATCGGCTGATCCACCGCGCCTCGCACAACCGCTTCATCGTCGATTTCTATGATGTGATCGCGATGATTTTCCACTACCACTACCAGTGGAACAAGGCTGAGGAGCGCCAGCGCAACGAGGTCGCGATCCAGGAGCATCTGGCCTATATCGCGGCGCTGAAATCGCGCGACCCCGCCAAGGTGGACGTCGCCTGCCGCAAGCACCTGAAGTCGGCGCGCCAGACGCTGCTGAGCTCCATCCCGGAAGGGCGGCAGGTACAGCCCGCCTGATCGAGCGCATCGCGCCGCGTTGCCGCAGCCCGGTTTTGCCGATTTTCCGGCCGCGGGGCCCGTGCTAGGGTCGATGGGCAGGTGGGAGAAGAGGCAGTCCGTTGGATATCCGGCTGAGACGATGGAGCATGCCGGCCGCCTTTGTCGCGGCGCTGCTGCTGTTGTTGCAGTCGGCGCTCGGCGCCTTCGCCTTTGGCGGATCCTCACAGATCGACGCCTTCGGCAACGTCATCTGCACGCATGAAGGGGCGGCCAAGCTTCCAGGCGGCGATCCGCATCAGCAACACATGCCGGCTTGCTGTTTGCTTGGCTGCAACATGGTTTCGCCGGCGCATCTGCCGCCGCCGGAGACCGGCGCGCTTGCCAGAGCGCTAGCGTTCGAAGCGGTCGCTTTCCCGCCTCCATCCTTCCGGCATCTCGATTTCGCCCGCGACCGCTCTCCAGCCAATCCTCGAGCGCCGCCGGCAACGGTCTGACGGCACGGCCCGCAACCTTTCGCGGGAATATTCATCCAAGATCAGACTGCTCGCGACCGGATGACGGCGCGATCCCATATTCATGGAGCAACCATGTCCAGTTTCATTTCCAGAGCCGGTGCGGCGTTCGTCCTTGTTTTTCCGCTTGCCTGCGTTTCCGGCGCCTTCGCGCATGAATTCAAGGTTGGCGATCTGGAGATCGGCCATCCCTGGTCGCGCGCGACGCCGCCCGGCGCCAAGGTGGCCGGCGGCTATTTCACCGTGACCAACAAGGGCGGCTCGCCCGACCGCCTGCTGTCGATCTCCTCCGACATCTCCGACAAGGCCGAGCTGCATGAAATGGGCGTCAAGGACGGCGTGATGACCATGCGGCCGGTGAGCGGCGGGCTGGAAATCCCGGCCGGCGGCAAGGTCGCGCTGAAGCCGGGCGGCTACCACCTGATGTTCGTCGGCCTCAAGCGGCAGCCCAAGCAGGGCGAGAAATTTCCGGCGACGCTCACCTTCGAGAAGGCAGGCAGCGTCGCGGTCGAGTTCGCGGTCGAAGGCATGGGCGAGATGGGCGGCATGGAAGATCACGCCGAGTGATCGACATTCCTGGGGCGGGCCAGGACACGAATGCGCTGAAAAATCCCGCGCCCGGCATCAAATTGCTGCCGAAGAAATGATCTCTTGATGGCGCGTCCCATTCGGGCGCGCCACCGCTTCTCGCAAAGACGGCATGAACGCAGCAACCTTCCCAGCCTGCCTGAACGGACTCCGCATCAGGCCTCTCACCAGCGGCCTGCTCGCCGCTTTCATGCTCATGGCGCTGCTGGTGCTGCCTGGCCGCGCCTTCGCGCATGCGGCGCTGGTCGCCACCGATCCGGCCGATGGCGCGGTGCTGGTGCAGGGCCCTTCCCAGTTCTCGCTGACCTTCAGCGAGCCGGTTTCGCCGCTGGTGCTCACGCTCGTGCGTCCGGACGGAACACAACTGCCGCTGACCTCCTCTCGCCTCGACGGCCTGACGCTTGCGATCGACAATCCCGAAACACTCAAATCCGGCACGCATGTGCTGAGCTGGCGGGTGATTTCGGAGGACGGCCATCCGGTCGGCGGCTCGGCGCTGTTTTCAATCGGTGCGCCAAGTGTCGCGCCTTTCGCTGCTGAAACGGTCGACTGGTCGCTGCGCACAGCGATCTGGGTTGGAAAGCTCCTTCTCTATGCCGGCCTCTTTCTCGGCGTCGGCGGCGCGTTCTCGCTCGCCTGGCTCGCCGAAGACCGGCGGTGCGGCCGGCGTTTCGTCATTGCTGCCCTGCTCTGCGGACTGGTCGCCGCACCATTTTCGCTCGGCTTTCAGGGACTGGACGCGCTCGGCGCGCCGCTTGCCCGGTTCACTGCGCCGGTCGTCTGGAAGACCGCGCTCGAGACGAGCATCGGTTGGACGGTGCTTGTCGCCCTGGCCGCGCTCGGGCTTGCTTTGCTGTCGCTCGCCGGACCGCGCGCTTCGCGCAAGCTGCTTGCGCTCGCCGGGCTCGTCGGCGTGGGCGCGGCGCTTGCCGCCAGCGGCCATGCGAGCGCCGCCGAGCCGCAATGGCTCACGCGGCCGCTGGTGTTCCTGCACGGTACGGCCATCGCCTTTTGGGCCGGCGCGCTGGCGCCGCTCGGCCTTGCATTGCGGTACCAGCCGGCGGAGGCGAAGGTTTTCCTGCGCCGGTTCTCGCGGGCGATCCTGCCTGTCGTTGCCGTGCTCGCCGCGAGCGGCATCGTACTGGCGATCATCCAGGTGCAGACCCCGGCTGCATTGATCAACACCGCCTATGGCCGCCTGCTGCTGTTGAAGCTGGCCTTGCTGCTGTTCCTGTTCACGCTCGCCTCCGTGAACCGCTGGACGCTGACCGCGCCGGCCGAGGCGGGCGACACGGAGGTGCAGCGGCGGCTGGTGCGTTCGATCGGCATCGAGACGCTGATCGTGCTCGCCGTCTTCGGCGTCGCCGCCGGCTGGCGCTTCACGCCGCCGCCGCGGGCGCTGGCGATCGCCGCCGCGCAGCCGGTGTCGATCCATATCCACACGCTGCAGGCTATGGCCGATCTCAGCATCACCCCCGGCCATGCCGGGCAGGTCGCCGCTTCGATGGTGATCATGACCGGCGATTTCGGCCCGCTCGACGCCAAGCAGGTGACGCTGGTGCTGTCGAAGCCGGATTCCGGCATCGAGCCGATCAGGCGGCCGGCAACGAAACCCGGCGACGGCACCTGGCGAGTCGACAATCTCGTCATCCCGCTGCCCGGCCGCTGGAACGCCCGGCTGGATATCCTCGTTTCGGATTTCGAGATGGTGAAGATTGAAGCGCCAATCGATATCAGAGCCGACTGACCTGGACCGCGACACAATTCGGCGAGGCGGTTGACGCCGTCGCGAAGGCCCGTCAATCATCCGTGCCAAACACGACCTCAACAGAAGATCCGAAAGCAGGGAAGAAACGATGGAAAAAGCCGAAATCGGCCTGATCGGCCTTGGCACGATGGGCTCCAACCTGGCGCTCAACATCGCCGAGCATGGGCACAGCATCGCTGTCTTCAACCGCACGCTCTCGCGCACCGATGCCTTCGTCGAGAGCGCTGGATCACTGAAGGACATGGTTGTCCCGTGCTACAGCCTCGACGAGCTCGCCGCCGCGATCCGGCCGCCCCGACCGATCATCATCATGGTGCTGGCGGGCAAGCCGGTCGACGAGCAGATCGCGGCACTTCGCGGCGTGCTCTCCGACAACGACATCGTCATCGATGCCGGCAACGCCAATTTCCGCGACACGATGCGGCGCTTCTCGGAGCTGTCGGGCTCAGGCCTTACTTTCATCGGCATGGGCGTGTCGGGCGGCGAGGAAGGCGCCCGCCATGGGCCCTCGATCATGGTCGGCGGCACGGAAGACTCCTGGAAGCGTGTCGAGAAGGTGCTGACCGCGATCTCGGCCAAGTTCAAGGACGAGCCCTGCGCCGCCTGGCTGGGCACCGACGGCGCCGGCCATTTCGTCAAGACTATCCACAACGGCATCGAATATGCCGACATGCAGATGATCGCCGAGATCTACGGCATCCTGCGCGACGGTCTCGGCATGGGGCCGAAAGAGATCGGCAAGGTCTTCGACGGCTGGAACAAGGGTCGGCTCAACTCATACCTGATCGAGATCACCGCCAAGGTTCTGGCCGCCGACGATCCCATGACCGGCAAGCCGGTGGTCGACATCATCCTCGACCGCGCCGGCCAGAAAGGCACCGGTAAATGGTCGGTGATCGAAGCGCAGCAGCTCGGCATTCCGGCAACCGCAATCGAGGCTGCTGTCGCTGCGCGCGTGCTGTCCTCGATCAAGGATGAACGGCAGGCGGCGGAAAAGGCCTATGGCAATATCGGCGTCGAAAAGATTGCCGGCGACAAGGCGGCTCTGCTGAAGGACCTCGAGCTCGCGCTGTTCGCCGGCAAGATCGCCGCCTACGCGCAGGGCTTTGCGGTGATGAGCGGGGCTTCAAGAGAGTTCAACTGGAACCTGCCGATGCCGACCATCGCCAAGATCTGGCGGGCCGGCTGCATCATCCGCTCGCAGATGCTGGACACGATGGCGGAAGCATTCGGCTCGGGCGGCGCTGCCACCAACCTGCTGATGGCGCCGGCCTTCATCGCCATGATGAAGGAGGCGCACCCGTCGCTCAGGCGGATCGTTGCGAGAGCTTCGGAGGCCGGCTCGCCGGTGCCGGCGCTGTCCTCGGCGCTCGCCTATTTCGACAGCTACCGCCAGGGCCGCGGCACTTCGAACCTGATCCAGGCGCAGCGCGATTTCTTCGGCGCGCATGGCTTCGAGCGCATCGGCGAGCAGGGCGCGTTCCATGGCCCCTGGGGCAGCGGGGCGAGCGGGTAAGACGAGCCGCCGCTCTCGCGGAACGTCTATTTCAGATATCCGACCACGAGCCGAGTGGCCTCATCGATGAGCGTTTCGGCCGCTTTATTCGACAGCCTCTCGGAGCTGTGCAGTACCGCAGTATGGGACAGCGCTTCGATCGAAGTCACGCACACGAAGGCGGCAAGTCCAATATCGGCCACGCGTAGCTCGTCGCCGTGGCTTTCGAGATAGCTCTTGAAGAGAGCGTGGGCTTCGCGATTGAAGGCTTCCACGTTTTCGAGGCGTCCCGTGCGCGGAATCTGCTCGGCAAGGACACGATGCAGCCTGGGGTCGATGCGATGCGCCTCGATCGCGACGGCAACAAGCCGGCGCACTGCCATCTCGACCGGCTGCGAGGCGACCTCCGCAAACATCCTCCGCACGACCTGCATGACCTCCTGGTTGTGACGATCGATGACGGCGGCAACAAGCGCTTCCTTGCCCGGGTAATACTGGTAAAGCGAGCCGATGCTCACGCCGGCCTCTTCGGCGATCCGGTTGGTGCTCGTCTTGTCGAAACCGTCCCGGACCAAAATGCGAGCGGTCGCTTCGACAAGCGCGTCCACCGTCGCGCGCGACCTCTCCTGAGAGGCGTTCTTCCTTGGGTTCGTGAGCGGCTTAGGTGCCATGTTCCTGTCGGTCCCGATGCGAGTAGACAATTGTGAGCTATCGCTCGCATTATGTCTACCCGACGTTCCCCCAACGATTTGGATGATGACAGATGCTCTATGGAACTGTTTTAGGAATCCATGCGTACGCCATGTGCGCCGCTTTGCTATCGTTCGTGGCGAACGAACTTCTGTTAATCCCTGCCCGGCGAGGGCAGCAAGGGCCGGCCAGACTGGCCTTCTTCGCCAGTCGCTTTGCAGGGCTTCTGGTGGGCGCCGGTGTGCTTGCCGGCATCGTCCTTGTCTTTCTTGGCGGCTGGTCCCTGTTGACACCGTGGCTGGTGGTGTCGCTTGCGCTTGTCGCCGCCTTGATGGCGGTCGAGCACAAGCTCGTACGCCCCTGGGCGACGCAGGCCCAGACGGCGCTCCGCGGCGCCATCTCGGGCAAAGAGATCAAAGCATTTGCTGGCGACAAACGCGCGCTGTTTGGACGCCTGACCATGATCATGCTCTTCGCGCTCATTGTCGCCTTGATGACCGCGAAGCCCGAGCTGAACCCTTTTGCTTGATGATTGCCGTCGCAAAAGACGCAGCGTCACTGGTCTCCCGAATGCCGGTAGGCTTGGACCTCGCTCGGCTTGCTGAGTGACTGCAGCGAGCCGGGGTCGGCGCCGCCGATCCAGCCGAGCACGGCGCGGGCGAGCTCGGACCCGGCGAGCCGGAAGTTCTCGTTGACGACCAGCAGTTCCCGCCGGAACAGATGCAGCAGTTCCGACGACTGTTTCGACACCACATCGACGTCGCGGCCGAGCTTCAAGCCGGCGTCCTCGATGCCGGCGACGACGGCGAGTGTCGCGGCGGCGGCGCTGCTGACGATGCCGTCCGGACGGTTGTCGCGACGCATGAGCTGCGCGGTCCGCATCCTGATCTGCTCGATGGTGTGGTCGATGGAGACGGTGTTGAACGGCACCTCGCTGGCGCCGACCTCGCTCAGCGCATCGGCAAAGCCATTCACCGTATGACCGTAATAGGTGAGGCCGACGGGCGGCGTCACCAGGGCGAGCCGGCTGCGGCCCATCCCGGCTAGGTGGCGCACCGCCTCGCCGGCGAAAGCGTAATTGTCGAAGTCGTGATAGGGATGCACCAGCCCCATGTCGGTGCGGCCGTGCGTGGCAAAGGGAATGCCACGCTCCAGCATATAGCGGGCGCGTGGATCGTTGGGCTGCGTGCGTGAAATGATGACGCCGTCGGCGGAGCCCGTCTCGACCAGGTAGCGGACCGGATCCAGCGGATCCTGCGAGCGCGAATAGGGCGTGACGATCAGGTGATAGGGCGTGTCGGCGATCACTTCGGTGACGCCATAGATGATGTCGGAGACGAAGCTCATCAGCTCGTGCTCTGTGTTGAGCACCAGGCTGATGACGTTGGTCTTGCCGGTCCTCAGCCTCACGCCGGCGCGGTTCGGCCGGTAGCCGATCTGCTTGGCGACGAGCTGGACGCGCCGCCTGGTCTCGGCGCCGATCTCGGGCGCATCCTTCAGCGCGCGCGAGACGGTCGTGACGCCGAGCCCGGTCATGAATGCGAGCGTCTTCAGCGTCGGCCGTTCCTTGGCCGACGTGTCGCCGTCCTTGTCCTTGGTTCGTCTGTCCATTCGTCCCGCCCATCAGGCGCATAGCAGCCGCAGGGCCGACCGGCAATCGTGCGCGTTGACATTTGCGCGGCTTTCAGCCCGTGACGCGGTTCAATATACTGAAACGTTACAGATTGCCAACGTCCGTGATCGGCCGGTTGATCGGGATGATCGCAGTCAGCGCTGACGCGATGGAGCCAAAGCCACTGGAATCACAAAGAAATCTCAATTTGCAGCGGTTTTTGGCAGCAATCGACCAAGCTTGGCGCTGCTGAACCCTCTTGAGAAGGGCATTTTGTTCGCGTCTCGAAAAAATTTTGCACCGCGTTCATTCGAGGGGTTGCCTATGCCGGGCATTTGCCGTATCGAAAATCTGTAACGTTTCAGATTCTGGGAGGAACCGAAATGCGATATAAATTCCTGACCGCCGCGTTCGCCGCCACGGTCGCGCTGAATTTCGCCGGGCCGGCGGCCGCGACCGACCTCGAAGTCACCCATTGGTGGACTTCGGGCGGTGAGGCGGCGGCGGTGGCGGAACTCGCCAAGGCCTTCGACGCGACCGGCAATCACTGGGTCGACGGCGCCATCGCCGGTTCCGGCGGCACGGCGCGGCCGATCATGATCAGCCGCATCACCGGCGGCGATCCGATGGGCGCCACCCAGTTCAACCACGGCCGCCAGGCGGAAGAGCTCGTCCAGGCCGGTCTGATGCGCGACCTCACCGACATCGCGACAAAGGGCAAGTGGACGGAGGTCGTGCGGCCGAAGAGCCTGCTCGACTCGTGCACCATCGACGGCAAGATCTATTGCGTGCCGGTCAATATCCACTCCTGGCAGTGGCTCTGGCTGTCGAGCGAGGCCTTCCAGAAGGCAGGCGTGCCGATGCCGAAGGACTGGAATGAATTCGTGGCCGCCGCTCCGGCGCTGGAAAAGGCCGGTATCATCCCGCTCGCCGTCGGCGGGCAGCCCTGGCAGGCATCGGGCGCCTTCGACGTGCTGCTCGCCGCTGTCGGCGGCACCGACGCCTTCCTCAAGGTCTACAAGGAAAAGGACGCCAAGTTCGCCGGCGGCCCCGAGATCGCCAAGGTGTTCAAGGCAGCCGACGACGCCCGCAAGATGGCCAAGAACACCAATGTGCAGGACTGGAACCAGGCGACCAACCTCGTCATCACCGGCAAGGCCGGTGGCCAGATCATGGGCGACTGGGCGCAAGGCGAGTTCCAGGTCGCCGGCAAGACCGCCGGCAAGGACTATACCTGCCTGCCCGGCCTGGGCCTGAACGAGGTCATCGCCACCGGTGGCGACGCCTTCTACTTCCCGCTGCTGAAGGACGCCGACAAGTCCAAGGCGCAGGAGGTTCTCGCCGAGACGCTGCTCGATCCGAAGACGCAGGTCGCCTTCAACCTCAAGAAGGGCTCACTGCCGGTGCGCGGCGACGTCGACCTCAACGCGGCGAACGACTGCATGAAGAAGGGCCTTGCCATCCTTGCCAAGGGCGCTGTCATCCCGTGGACGGACCAGCTGCTCTCGCAGGACAGCCAGAAGCAGAAGGAGGATCTGTTCTCCGAATTCTTCGCCAAGCCCGACATGAGCCTCGAAGAGGCCCAGAAGCGCTTCGCCGACATCATCGCTTCGGCCGACTGATCGACGGCGCCCCCGCCAGCTCCCGGCCCCTGCCCATTCGGGGTCGGGAGCATGATGTCCTCATTGTCCCAGCGCGGCTGCCGAGATGAGCAACAGCGAACGCCCCAACCAGCTTTTCCGCAATCTCAATGCCAAGGTCGCCTCGATCCCGATGATCCTGACCGCGCTGGTGGTCTTCGTCGGCGGCACGGCCTGGACGGTGCTCTATTCCTTCACCAATTCGAAGCTGTTGCCGCGGCTGAACTTCGTCGGGGTCGACCAGTATTACCGGCTGTGGGCGACGCCGCGCTGGCTGGTCTCGATCGAGAACCTTTTGATCTACGGCGTCATCTCGCTGGTTTTCTCGCTGGTCGTCGGCTTCATCCTCGCGGCGCTGCTCGATCAGAAGATCCGCTTCGAGGACACGTTCCGCACCATCTTCCTCTATCCCTTCGCGCTCTCCTTCATCGTCACCGGTCTCGTCTGGCAGTGGCTGCTCAATCCGGATTTCGGCGTCCAGCGCGTCGTGCGCGATCTCGGCTGGACGAGCTTCAGCTTCGACCCGCTCTATAATTCCAGCATCGTCATCTACGGCATTTCGATCGCGGCGCTCTGGCAGGGCACCGGGCTGATCATGTGCCTGATGCTCGCCGGCCTGCGCGGCATCGATGAAGACATTTGGAAGGCCGCGCGGGTCGACGGGATACCGATGTGGAAGACCTATTTCTTCATCGTCATCCCAATGATGCGGCCGGTCTTCATCACCACACTCGTCATCATCGCGGCCGGCATCGTCAAGGTCTATGACCTTGTGGTGGCGCAGACCAGCGGCGGCCCGGGCATCGCCTCCGAAGTGCCGGCAAAGTACGTCTACGACTACATGTTCTTCGCCCAGAACCTCGGCCAGGGCTTTGCCGCCTCGACCATGATGCTGCTCTCCGTCGTTATCGTCATCGTGCCATGGGCCTATCTCGAATTTGGAGGCAAGAAACGTGGCTGACGTCGCAGCCTCCCTTCCCAACGCCGGTGCCCTCCCAAGCGAAGCCGCCGGGCCTGCCGGACCGAAGCCGCGGCATGTGCTGTCGCGCCGCAACATCTTCCTTTACGGCACGCTGATCGTCGTGGCGCTCTACTATCTGCTGCCGCTCTACGTGATGATCGTCACGTCGCTGAAGGGCATGCCTGAAATCCGCCTCGGCAACATCTTCTCGCCGCCGCTGGAGATCACCTTCGAGCCCTGGGTGAAGGCGTGGGCAACCGCCTGCACGGGGCTGAATTGCGACGGGCTTTCACGCGGCTTCTGGAATTCGGTGCGCATAACGGTGCCGTCGGTGCTGCTGTCGATCGCGATCGCCTCGGTGAACGGCTACGCTTTGGCCAACTGGCGCTTCAAGGGCGCCGACAGCTTCTTCATCATCCTGATCGTCGGCGCCTTCATCCCCTATCAGGTGATGATCTATCCGATCGTCATCATCCTGCGGGAGATCGGCATCTACGGAACGCTGACCGGCTTGGTGATCGTGCATTCGATCTTCGGCATGCCGATCCTGACGCTTTTGTTCCGCAACTATTTCACGTCGATGCCGGAGGAACTGTTTCGGGCGGCGCGCGTCGACGGCGCCGGCTTCTGGGGCATCTATCTGCGCATCATGCTGCCGATGTCGCTGCCGATCTTCGTCGTCGCCATCATCCTGCAGGTGACCGGCATCTGGAACGACTTCCTGTTCGGCGTCGTCTACACCCGCCCAGACACCTATCCGATGACGGTGCAGCTCAACAACATCGTCAACTCGGTGCAGGGCGTGAAGGAATACAACGTCAACATGGCCGCTACCATCCTGACCGGCCTCGTGCCGCTCATCGTCTATTTCGTTTCCGGCAAGCTCTTCGTGCGCGGCATCGCGGCCGGCGCGGTGAAAGGATGATGATGGCAGCAGCAATCGCCGATCCCAGCGTTTCGATCCAGGACCTGTCGCTGAATTTCGGCTCGGTCTCGGTTCTGCAGACGCTCAATCTCGACGTCGCCGAAGGCGAGTTCATCGTGCTGCTTGGACCGTCGGGCTGCGGCAAGTCGACCTTGCTCAACTGCATCGCCGGCCTGCTCGACATCTCCGAAGGCCGCATCTTCATCAAGGGCAAGAACGTCACCTGGGAGGAGCCGAAGGACCGCGGCATCGGCATGGTGTTCCAGTCCTATGCGCTCTACCCGCAGATGACGGTCGAGAGAAACCTCTCCTTCGGCCTGCGCGTCGCCGGCGTGCCCAAGGACGAAATCGCCAAACGCATCGCGCGCGCGGCCGAAATCCTGCAGATCGAGCCGCTCTTGCAGAGGAAGCCCTCGGCGCTCTCCGGCGGCCAGCGCCAGCGCGTGGCGATCGGGCGCGCTCTGGTGCGCGACGTCGACGTGTTCCTGTTCGATGAGCCGCTGTCCAATCTCGACGCCAAGCTGCGCTCGGAACTGCGCGTCGAGATCAAGCTGCTGCACCGCAAGCTCGAGAATACCATGATCTACGTCACCCACGACCAGATCGAGGCGATGACGCTCGCCGACCGCATCGCCGTCATGAGGGGCGGGGTCATCCAGCAGCTTGATGCGCCGCAAACGATCTACAACCGGCCGGTCAACCGTTTCGTCGCCGGCTTCCTCGGCTCGCCGGCGATGAATTTCATCAAAGGGGAGTTGCAGGCGGGCGATGCTCCCACGTTCAAGGCCGACGGCGTGTCGGTGCCGCTTGGCCGCTATCAGTTCGAGGGCGACGGCGGCCGTGCCGCCAAACCTTGCGTGTTCGGTATCAGGCCCGAGCACATCGCTTTTGGCGAAGCGGCGCGGGCCATGCCATTCACCGCCGAGTCGACGGTCGAGATCGTCGATCCGATGGGCTCCGACACGCTGGTGTGGACCAAGCTCGGCGGCCAGATCCTCTCCTTCCGCGTCGAAGCGGACAAGACGCTGCGCAACGGCGATGCGATCCGCATCGGCTTCGATCCGGCGCGCGCCTCGCTGTTCGACGCCGAGACCGACAGTCGCCTTTAACCTCCCAGACCACAACCTCCCGGAACCATCAGCAG
>NZ_RZSL01000540.1:0-4081 GCF_003997355.1 Mesorhizobium sp. M1E.F.Ca.ET.041.01.1.1
CTTGTCAGGTCGGCTCCATAAGAGGTGACCCTGAAGGCAAGACGTTGCCTTATTGGCCATCATATCATTCGATCTCCCCGGGGGCGCGCCGGACCTACCTCGAATGGCTTGCAGGGGGCAGGAACGATCCTTCGATCGGCATAGGCTACATTTTCATATTCTTCTATGCCCTTGAACGTCGTCTCTTCATCGACGAGGCGAGGAACGAGGCGTCGGCGATGGCAGCGGAGGTCCGGCGCCTTCTCGCGCTCCATGGCGAGAACTACTCTTTCAAGGGCTACGCGTCGAAGTTCCTGGACGTGGCGGATTTGATGGCGAACCCGGACATCTCTCGCCCGGCACTCTCGCCGGATCTGAGGAGCGGCTACGAGATGCCGCTGTCCATAAGGCTGCATCTCGGACGAAAGCTGGGCTCCAAGCTTCCTTTCGACAGCACTGATGCCCTCCTGTGGGTATTGTCCCTTCCGGACACGCAGCTCCGCACGCCCGCATCCAGATGCTTCGAGGAACTCGCCGAACTCTGGCACGTGCGGTTCGCGTCGCGCTATCCGGACGGGCTGAAGGTCAATTCGCCAAGGACTAAGATCAAAGTCGAATACCGAGCGGCGAGCGGAGGCTTCGGGGGCAGGGTGGACCTGTCGGATAGCGAGCTCGGACCGCTTCCCGACGTCGCTGCCCTTTCCACGCCAATCGATGGACTGAGAGACCTTCTCAACGCCTGTACCGACGACCTTGCCGCCTACAGTCGTCTTCTTGGGAAGAAACCTGAGGCCAAGGATACCGTCGAGGCAGCTTTTCTGTTGCCCAAGGAGATTCTGACGTCCGGCTCGGGGACCGGAGCCGCGGCGCTCAAGCGCGTTGACGGTCTTTTTGGCGATCACAGGATCGCCGGGGTCAAGGTGGTGCGACTGGCGCAAGCCCTGGGAATGGAAATCCCGCCCAAGGGAAAACTCGGCGCCGGCCTATGCAACCAGATCGGCGCCTTGATGGACAAGCTGGATGTCGGCTTCGAGCCGGACCGCAGGTACAGCTCGCGCGGCCTGGAAGCCGACGGCTACATTCTGCTGTTCAAGGCGAAGGAAGGGGCTCCCGTGGACGGCGAGGCCTCCGCCTATGCTGCCGCCAGGGCGATGGTAGAGGTGGCAGCGCTGGCGGCCGTTTCCGACGGAAAGGTCGAGGCCAGCGAATTCGAGTCGATCAAGGCGGACATCCGTTCGTTTCCCGGCGTGGGCGGCGTCGAGCGCGGCAGGCTGATGGCGTACGCCAGCACGCTTCTCAGGGACCCGGCGGCGCAGCAATCCGCCATCAAGAAATTGGGCAACATTGGTGCGGATGCCCGCGCTAGCGCCGTCCGATCGGCCACATCGGCCGTCCTGGCGGATGGCCACGCGGCTCCTGACGAGGTGAAGTTCCTCGAGCGGCTGTACAAGGCGCTCGGCTACCCGGTGGAGGATCTCTATTCCACGCTCCATCGCGGGTCGGTCGCGCTGGACGAGCCCGTTGCCGTCGCTCCGGAGACGCGGGCGACCGGCATTCCGATCCCCGCGCAGCGTCCTGCATCCCCCTCTGGCGGTGTCAGGATAGATCATGGCCGTTTGGAGCGCATCAAATCGGAAACCACGGCCGTGTCGGAGCTTCTTGCGGGCATCTTCATCGAGGAGGAGCCGCCGACCCCTCCGCCTCAAGTCAGGGAGCCTGTGGCTGCGGAAGGAAAGTTCGCCGGCCTTGATGGCGCTCACGCCAGGTTGCTGAGCCTTCTGGCCGAGAGCGGCGAACTGGATCGGCAGGCGTTCGAAGACGAGGCGCGGAAGCTTCGGCTGTTGCCCGACGGAGCGATCGAAACGATAAACGAATGGGGTTTCGACAGGTTCGACGAACCTATAGTCGATGGCGACGAACGCGTTTCAGTCGCCGAGCATCTCAGGGACAAGCTGCAGCAAGCGAGGGTGGAAGCATGACGGCTGTGACGACTATCAAGACGCGCGATCGCGACGCGATTCTGCAGGCGCTCGCCGCCGGAGTCGTCCCCAAGACGGGACTTCGTCACGTGCAGGTCGGCCGTGCTGCCGAAGTGGGAGCGTTGGTCCGCGATATCGACCGCATCTGCGACGGCGGAGCGGCGATCCGTTTCGTGATCGGTGAATACGGGGCAGGCAAGACGTTCTTCCTAAATCTGGTGCGGCTGGTCGCGCTCGAGCGCAAATGCGTCACGATCCATGCCGACCTTGCGCCGGACCGCAGGATTCACGCGACGGCAGGCCAGGCGAGGGGGCTCTATGCCGAAGCCGTCAGAAACATGGCCACGCGGACCCGGCCCGACGGCGGCGCACTGCCGAGCGTGGTCGAGCGCTTCGTGACGGACTGCATCCAGGAGGCGGGACAAGCGGGCGTGCCGGTCGAGAGCATCATCGACCAGCGCCTCGCGCACCTGCAGGAACATGTCGGCGGCTATGACTACGCGGCGGTGCTTAAGGCGTACTGGAAAGGATGCGAGGAGGGCGACGAGGTCCTCAAGGCCTCGGCCCTCCGGTGGCTGCGCGGAGAGTACTCCACGAAGACGGAGGCGCGCCAGGCGCTTGGCGTCCGCAACATCATCGATGACGACAACGTCTATGATTCCCTCAAGCTGCTAGCAGCGTTCGTGAAGCTTGCAGGATACGCCGGGCTGTTCGTCGTCTTCGACGAAATGGTGAACCTGTACAAGCTTCAGAGCGCCCAAGCTCGCAACCAGAATTTCGAGCAGGTCCTGCGCATGCTCAACGACGTGCTGCAGGGCAACTTCGGCGGCTTCGGTTTCGCGTTCGGCGGGACGCCAGAGTTCCTCATGGACACCCGCCGGGGCCTTTACAGCTACTCCGCCCTGCAGTCCCGCCTTTCCGAGAATGCATTCGCGACGAATGGCCTGGTCGATCTTTCCGGTCCGGTGCTGCGCCTCCAAAGCCTTACGCCAGAGGATCTTCTGATCCTTCTTTCAAATATCCGAGCAGTGTTTGCCTCCGGCGAGCCAGCCAAGAACCTCGTTCCGGATGAAGCCCTTCCAGCATTCATGGAGCATTGCAACAAGCACGTCGGCGACGCCTACTTCAGGACGCCTCGGAACACGATAAAGGCGTTCGTGCAGTTCCTGGCAATCCTTGAACAGAATCCTGGAACGGAATGGGCGAGCCTAGTGGGCCGAGTCGACATCGCGCCGGATGCCGAAAGCTCCGCGGCGGACGAGAGCGACGGCGAAGGCGAGGGTGGGGACGAGGATCTTGCCACCGTCAGGCTCTGAGGCCCCCTCCGGATTCGATAGGCTTCACGAAACGATCCGGCGCTGGATCTGGGAGCGGAAGTGGGAGGAACTCCGCGATGTCCAGGACAAGGCGATCGCAGCGATCCTGGGCGGCCGGAATGATGTCCTGATCGCGGCCGCCACCGCGGCCGGGAAAACGGAAGCCGCTTTCCTGCCGATCCTGACGAAAGTGTCGGCCCGGACGGAGCCGGGCGTGTCAGTCCTCTACGTGAGCCCGCTCAAGGCCCTGATCAACGACCAGTTCCGGCGCCTCGACGACCTCTGCGAGCGGATGGAGATCGACGTCGTCCGATGGCATGGGGATGCGCCTCAAGCCGCCAAGCAGCGTACAAGACGCGATCCGCGCGGCGTCGTCCTGATAACTCCGGAATCCATCGAGGCGATGCTCCTGCGTCGTCCGGGCGATGCAAGGAGGATGCTGGGCGCGTTGGACTTCATTGTCATCGACGAACTGCATGCCTTTCTGAGCGGGCCGCGCGGCCTCCACCTTGCGACCTTGCTGCGGCGGCTGGATGCTTTGTCCGTGGAACCAGCAAGGAGGATCGGGCTGTCCGCCACGATTGGCGACCTATCCGTTGCCGCGAGCTGGCTGAACCCGGCTTCGCCATCGTCCGTTTCGATCGTGGAGTCCTCGGCCGACTCGCCCGAGCTAAGGCTCCAGGTGCGGGCGTACGCGGATGGCGAGGACGCCGAAGAGATCGACGGACTGGAGGCGGAGGAGAAGCCAGTCGCGCTCGACTTCATCGCCGACCATATGTTGGCGACGCTTCGCGGAGCGAACAACCT
>NZ_RZSL01000541.1:0-4070 GCF_003997355.1 Mesorhizobium sp. M1E.F.Ca.ET.041.01.1.1
CAGTGATCGAGCATGACGTTTACGACGCGCCCTCCTCCGGCGTCGCCATGGCCATGTACAATCTCGACGAGTCGATCCGCGAATTCGCCCGCGCCTCGCTGAACTACGGCCTGCTGCGCAACTATCCGGTCTACCTCTCGACCAAGAACACCATCCTCAAGGCCTATGACGGCCGCTTCAAGGACATCTTCCAGGAAGTCTACGAGAAGGAGTTCGAGGCCGAGTTCAAGGCGAAGAAACTCTGGTACGAGCACCGGCTGATCGACGACATGGTGGCCTCCAGCCTGAAATGGTCGGGCGGCTACATCTGGGCCTGCAAGAACTATGACGGCGATGTGCAGTCGGACACGGTGGCGCAAGGTTTCGGCTCGCTCGGACTGATGACCTCCGTGCTGATGACGCCGGACGGCAAGACCGTGGAAGCGGAAGCCGCGCACGGCACGGTCACCCGCCACTACCGCCAGCACCAGAAGGGCGAGGAGACCTCGACCAACTCGATCGCCTCGATCTTCGCCTGGACGCGCGGCCTCGCCCATCGCGCCAAGCTCGACGACAACGCCGAGCTGAAGCGCTTCGCCGAGACGCTGGAAAAGGTTTGCATCCAGACCGTCGAGTCCGGCTTCATGACCAAGGACCTGTCGCTGCTGATCGGCCCCGACCAGCCCTGGCTGTCGACCACCGGCTTCCTCGACAAGATCGACGAGAACCTGCAGAAGGCCATGGGGTGAGAAGTGCCGAGCATTGTTGCCAGCGAAAGGGTCCGCCTTTGCGCTGGCAATAACGCCGATCTCTGTCAGGCTATTTTCAAGGCGCATGGGCTAAGTGATCTGAGGAACGACTTCGTCTGGTCCAGCGACCGGCAAGCACCTCCTTACTACCCCAATGTCGCTACTCTGGATGCCGATGCCGTAGCGGTCCAACTTGCGGAAATAGCCAGACTGACATCCGTCCTTGCTACCAGCTTTTCGGTCAAGGACGGGTTCTGCCGTCTCGATCTCCAACCGCTCGGGTTCAGTCAGCTCTTCGAAGCAAGCTGGATCTGGACGGACCTAAGTCATCCGACGACGACGCCTTCCGGTTGGGAGCGTGTTGAGGATGCTGCCAGCTTGGAGATGTGGGAGTTTGCCTGGGCGGATCGCGCAAGTCCCTCCAACGGCCGTGTCTTTCCAGCGGCAGTCCTGGCCGACCCCGCAATCGCTATCCTTGGCCGACGGACGGCTGACGGCTTTGCCTCCGGCTGCATAGCCAATAGATCTGAGTTGGTGACTGGGTTGTCAAATGTCTTTGCCACGGATGGCAGTCCGACATATCGGGATGCAGTGCGGGCAGCAGCCAATGCGTTTGCTGGATATCGCGCGCTGGTAGCGTATGACCGCGACGCCGGGTTGGATGAAGCACTGGCCTGCGGCTTTCAGGCCGCCGGCCCGCTGCGTGTCTGGATACGGGACAGCCGAGACAAAGAGGAATAGCAAATGACAAAGCCGATCCTCTACGGCGCCGACTACAGCGTCTATGTCCGCATCGCCCGGATGACGCTGGAGGAAAAGGGCGCCGACTACGAGCTCGCCCCTGTCGACATATTCGCCGCCGACGGCATTCCGGCCTGGTATCTCGAGCATCACCCGTTCGGCCGCATCCCGGCCTTCGAGCACGACGGTTTTCGGCTGTTCGAGACCAGCGCGATCGCGCGCTATGTCGACGAAGCCTTCGACGGTCCGCCCCTGCAACCGGCCGACCCGCGCGGCCGCGCGAGGGTGGACCAGATTATCGGTATGCTCGATGCCTATGGCTACCGCGCCATGGTCTGGGACGTCGCGGTCGAGCGGCTGGAAAAGATGCCGGCCGATGAGAGCCTGATCGCCGGCGGGCTCGGCCAGGCCGAGACCGTGTTGAAGGTACTGACGTCGCTGAAGGCCGAAGGCCCATGGCTGCTTGGCGACCAACTGACGCTGGCCGACCTGCACGCCGCGCCGATCATCGCCTATTTCGTCAAGGTTGCCGATGGGCGCGACTTGCTGGAGCGCTTCGCGGATATCGAGGAGTGGTACATGCGCGTCGCCGCCCGCCCGAGCTTTGTCAAGACCGAGAAGGCCGGTTGACGCAGGCATCTCGGCCTGCAGCGGGTGGCCGCTCTAAAACCCGATCTCGGGCCTGGTTACCATCAGCCAGAGGATCGCAACCACGGCGCCAAAGGCAGGAAAGCCGAAGGCGAACCAGATGCGGAAGAGGCGCTTTTCCTCGTCCGGCAAAGGAGCCCGTTCACGCGTAGCCTGCCGTGCCAGATCGCGTATACGCATCTGGATCCAGACGACCGGCAGCCAGAATGCGCCGGCAACGGCATAAAGCAGCAACGAAAGCACGATCCAGCCTTGGCTGAGTGGCCATCCCATCTCGCGCGCCAGCAACGCGCCGGTGATCGGCTGGACCACGACAGCCGTCGCCGTGAAGATGGCGTCGGCAATCACGACTGTCCCGGCGACATGAGCGACGATCTCGGGCTTGCCGGTCCGCTGCGCCATCAGCATGAAGAACGCTATGCCGGCACCGGTGCCGAACAGCGCCGTGGCACCAATCACGTGCAGCCAGCGCAATATGTCGGCCCACAGGCTCATCGCTCTTCCAAAATCACCAGCGCCACCAGGACGAGGCAAAGCATGGGTACGGCCTTGACGATGGCCCCGAGAGGATCGAGCCACAGATCGGGAGCAAGCATGGTCGCAGCCGCAAGATAGAGCAAAGTGATGGCGACCATCGCCAGCAGCACCAATCGTGCGAGGGGTCGCACGACAACCGCGGCGCCGACAACGATGTCCGCTACGCTTCCCGCAAGAACCATTCCAAGCGCAGCGGCGGGCGGCAGGCCGCGCGAGACGAGAATGTCGGCGGCCGCATCGTGCCGGGCGAGCCCGACAACGCCTGAAGCCAGCCAGAACGTCGACAGGATGGCAAACACGATCGGCTTCAGCAGCCAAAGACGCGCGAACCATCGCTCCTGAACATGCGCCGGCATTACCGCCAGCGTTGCTTCCAAAGGCTGCGGAGGGCGGCCCGTGATTTCGGCCCAGGGTTTCGGGTTACCGGTCACGCCCTTCTCGAGCGCGGCAAGCGCCGCGCTGCGCAAGGGAGATCGCCACCCGAGAAGGCCGAGTCGATCCGCGACTATGCCAGCGAGCCGGCCGACAATCGCCGGCACTGCCACGACCGGCGCCTTGGGCAGGCCGAGCCAGGCTCGGAATTCAAGGAGGACGGCGCCAAGAGGTCTGGCCCGTTCCTCGACAAGATCGATGATCTGCCCGCGCGCCAGGGACCCGCCAACGGCGCGCGATACCGCCTCGGCGACATCCGCGACAGACACCGTCTGGATCGGTCGATCCGCAAGCACGGCTGGCACGAACCATGGAAACGCAGCCAGCGCACGCAACAAAGCCGTTCCGCCATAAGCGCCCTGCGCGATGACCAGGCCTGGCCGCAGGATCGTCCATTCCAAGGAGGATGACGCGACAGCGCGATCACCTTCGGCCTTGGTCCGAAAGAATGCGTTGTCGGAATCGAGATCGGCGCCGATCGCCGAAATCTGCACCAGTCGGCGTACACCGGCCTGTTCGCAAGCAGTAACGAGAGCAGCGACCGACCGCCGATGGATGGCGTCCAGATGATCGCGCGAGCCGTCCTGCAAAGCACCGGCGGCGTTCACAACCGCCTCCACGCCGGCCAATAAGGGAATCCAGTCCGCTGCCGCGAGCAATCGCGACATGTCCGCCGCGACCCATTGGGGACGTGGCTTGCGACGCCGCGCCGGCACGATGTCACGGCCAAGCCCGACCAGGTCGTGGCCGTCTTCAATCAATCGTTCAAGGACGGCTTCTCCGATCAGGCCGTAGCCGCCAAGAACGAGGACCTTCATCGGGCCGTCACGCGGCTTCGAGCGCCGCCCTTACCGCCGCGATAGCGTCGTCCGCTTTGGACGCGTCGGGGCCGCCGGCCTGCGCCATGTCGGGACGCCCGCCGCCGCCCTGCCCGCCTAGCGCGGCAGAGGCGACGCGGACGAGATCGATGGCGCTGAAACGGCC
>NZ_RZSL01000542.1:0-4056 GCF_003997355.1 Mesorhizobium sp. M1E.F.Ca.ET.041.01.1.1
GTGCATGTGCTCGGCGTCAAGCGCGACGAGGCGATCGCCCAGGCCGAGAAGCTGCTTGCCCGCGTCGGGCTGGCGGAGAAGCGCGACGTGTATCCGGCGTTCCTCTCGGGCGGCCAGCAGCAGCGCGCCGCGATCGCGCGCGCGCTGGCGATCAATCCGCGCGTCATGCTGTTCGACGAACCGACCTCGGCGCTCGATCCGGAGCTGGTCGGCGAGGTGCTGAAGGTGATCGGCGACCTGGCGCGCGAGGGGCGCACCATGGTGCTGGTGACGCATGAAATGAAGTTCGCCCGCGAGGTCGCGACGCATGTCGTCTACCTCTACAACGGGCTGGTCGAGGAGGAAGGCCCGCCGGAACAATTGTTCGGCGCGCCCAAATCCGAAAGGCTCAAGCAATTCCTCCGCAACGTCGGCTAGGGCCGGCGTCAAGCGGGGCGAAAAACCGGGAACAACAACAAACTGGGAGTCCTGAAATGAAGACTGTTCTCAAGACCTTCGCCGCGGCGCTGCTCTTCGGCGTCGCTGCGATGGGCGCGGCCAAGGCCGATCAGGTCAAGATCGGCGTCGCCGCCGAGCCTTATCCGCCCTTCACCTCGCCGGATGCGACGGGCAAGTGGGTCGGCTGGGAGATCGAATTCATCGACGCCGTCTGCGCCGAGGAGAAGCTCGACTGCGTCATCACGCCCGTTGCCTGGGACGGCATCATTCCGGCGCTGACCACCAAGAAGATCGACCTCATCGTCTCCTCGATGTCGATCACCGACGAGCGCAAGAAGACGATCGACTTCTCGGACAAGTATTACAACACGCCGACGGCGATCATCGGGCCGAAGGACCAGAAGTTCGGCGCCACACCGGATGACCTCAAGGGCAAGGTTATCGGCGTCCAGGTCTCGACGGTGCATGCCGTCTACGCCAAGAAGCACTTCACCGGAGCGCAGGAGATCAAGGAATACCAGACCCAGGACGAAGCCAACAATGATCTTGCCGCCGGCCGTCTCGATGCGGTGCAGGCCGACTCCATCGCGCTTGGCGAATTCCTCAAGACCGATCAGGGCAAGGCCTGCTGCGATCTCAAGGGCATGGTCGCTCCGGACGACGAAGTGCTCGGGCCGGGCGTCGGCGCCGGCGTGCGCAAGGAAGACACCGATCTGAAGGAAAAGGTCAACGCCGGCATCAAGGCGATCCGCGCCAACGGCAAGTATGACGAGATCTCGAAGAAATACTTCGACTTCGACATCTACGGCGGCGCAACGCAGTCGAACTGACGACTTCTCGCCCATGAGTTAGGGGCATGGCGTCATTGCCGTGCCCCTAAGCCCAATCTTCCACGCGCGCTTGCCGCTGGCCGCTACGGCCAGCGACGAAGCCAGCAATTCGGGGGCGAAGCTGATCGACGCCTTTCTTCCGGCCTCGGCGGCCGGTATTTTCGAACTCCTGTCGCCCGTGGCGCCCGGCTGGGGTGGCACCTTGCTGGTCGGATTCCTGCATTCGATCGAGATCGCCATCGGCGCCACCTGCCTCGGCCTGCTGATCGGCACCGGCGGCGCCTGGGGCAAGCTCTATGGCGGGCCGGTGGCACGCGACCTGCTGGCCATCTATACGACCGTGGTGCGTGCCGTGCCGGAACTGGTGCTGATCCTGCTGCTCTATTATGCCGGCACCGACCTGATCAACCAGGTGCTGGCGGCAATGGGCTATCAGCGCATCGACATCAGCGGCCTGGCGGCCGGCATCTTCGTCCTCGGTGTCGTTCAGGGCGCCTATTCGACAGAAGTCATCCGCGGCGCCATCCTGTCCATCCCGCAGGGCCAGATCGAGGCGGCCCGGGCCTATGGCATGCCGCCCGGCCTGATGCTGAGGCGCATAACGCTGCCGGCAATGCTGCCCTTCGCCATACCGGGCCTCGCCAATCTCTGGCTGATCGCCACCAAGGACACAGCGCTGCTTGCCGTCGTCGGCTTCTTCGAACTGACGCTTGCGACGCGGCAGGCGGCCGGCGTCACCAAGGCCTATCTGTTGTTCTTTGTCGCGGCTGGCGTGCTCTACCTGGCGCTGACGCTGTTCTCCAACCTGATCATCGGCCGCATCGAGATGCGGTCGCGGCGCGGCATGCCTTCCGTCAAGGAGGCACGCTGATGACTGGAGAGACCGCCGTCATCAACGTCGCGGCCCGTGCCTCGCTGTGGCTTCAGCCGCACCGCATCGTGCTGATCCTGATCGCCCTGGCGCTGGTCTTCTGCGCGGCCTTCTTCATGCGCTGGGACTGGCTGCCGCAATATTGGCAAATGGGGCTGCTCGGCATCTGGCGGTCGCTTTGGATCCTCGTCGTCACCTGCGCGCTGGGCTTCCTGCTCGCGGTGCCGCTCGGGCTGGCGCAGGCCGGCGGGCCGTTCTGGTTTGCCGTGCCGGCCAAGGTTTTCTGCACCATCATCCGCGGCACGCCGCTGCTCCTGCAGCTCTGGCTGCTCTATTACGGGCTGGGCTCGCTGTTCCCGCAATATCCGTGGATCCGCGGGTCCTGGATGTGGCCATATCTCAGGCAAGCCTGGCCCTATGGCGTGGTGGCGCTGACCATGTCCTTCGCCGGCTATGAGGGCGAGGTGATGCGCGGCGCCTTCGCCGGCGTGCCGAAAGGCCAGTTGGAAGCGGCCCGCGCCTTCGGCATGAGCCGCTTCAAGATCTTCCGCCGCATCTGGCTGCCGCAGGCCTTCTACCGCGCGCTGCCGACGCTGACCGGCGAAACCGTGCTGCAGCTGAAGTCGACGCCGCTGGTGGCGACAATCAGCGTCATCGACATCTTCGCCGTCTCGTCCAAGGTGCGGCAGGACACCTACCTGACCTACGAACCGTTGCTGCTGCTGGCGCTGATCTACATGACCATCACCGGCATCCTCGTCCTGATCTTCAGCAGGATCGAGGCGCGGATTCCGGTCAAGATCGGGTAGTGAATGGTGAATAGTGAATAGCGAGTAGTGGGCTGCTCGGTGGTTTTGTCCTACTGACTATTCCCCACTTCCTACTCACTGAGGAGCAGCCCTAATGCAACTCACCCTCGACCAGGCAAAAGGACTGTGCCGGATGGCGGCGCTCGGCGCCGGCGCCAATGAGGAGGCGACGCAGTCGCTGGTCGCCTCGATCATAGCGGCGGAGGCAGAGGGGCTGTCGTCGGTCGGCCTGTCGCATTTCATCGACTATCTGGAAGCGATCGAGGCCGGCCGCATCGACGGCAATGCCGATCCGGTCATCACCCGGCCGGCGCTGGCCGTCTACCTCTCCGATGCTCGGGGCGGGCTGGCCCATACCGGCTTCGACCGCACGATCGAGGATCTCGCCAAGGCGGCAAGGCTGTTCGGCGTTGCCATCTTCTCGCAGAAGAACGCCTATACCTGCGGCGCGCTCGGCTATTTCACCGGGCGGCTGGCCGGACAGGGGCTGGTCTCCTTCGCCGCCACCAACGGGCCGGCGGTGCTCGCAGGCTCAGGCTCGGTCAAGCCGGTCTACTGCACCAACCCGATGTCCTTTGCAGCACCGGCCGCCGACGGACCGCCTCTGGTCATCGACCAGTCGTCGAGCGCTACCGCCTTCGTCAACATCCGCAAGGCCGCGGAAGACGGCAAGAAGATCCCCGAGGGCTGGGCACTGGACGCAAGCGGCAACCCGACCACCGATCCGGCGGCGGCGATGAAGGGCGCGATGCTCGCCTTCGGCGGCCAGCGCGGCGCCAACATCGCCTTGATGGTCGAGGTGCTGGCGGCAGGCATTTCCGGCGCCAATTGGTCGCTCGACGCGCCATGGTTCTCCGGCGGGCCGGACAGTCCCGGAACCGGGCTTTTCGTTTTAGCCATCGAGCCCAAGCTGCTCGACCCGGACTTCGAACAGCGCATGAAGGGGCAACTCGACCGGCTGCGGCGGCGCTACGGCGTGCACATCCCCGGCCGCGCCCGCGCCGAGGCCGCGGAAAAGGCGACGGCGCGCGGCTTCGACGTTCCGAAAGCGGTCGTGCAGCGCATTTCCGAATTCGCCGAACGCTACTCGGCCTGACCAAGGCACACT
>NZ_RZSL01000543.1:0-4054 GCF_003997355.1 Mesorhizobium sp. M1E.F.Ca.ET.041.01.1.1
GGAAGATATATTGATATTCAGGTGATGCCGGCCTGCAAACGGCGGCTTCCTGCGCTTCCGGCATTCGCCGGCCGAAGCATTCATGAGAGTGGCGTGGTAGTTAAGGCTACGGCCGGCGTAGGCCGGTTCTCGGAATCCACCGTTTTCGGCTCGGCCTGACCTGAATCTCAACACACCTTCGCGCGCACCTATGGTCAGGCGCCGCCCGTCAGGCTGGCCGACAAAAGCAGCAGCCCAACCAGGAAGATGAAGGCCGCGCCGCCGATCTCGACGATCGAATGGATGCGGTTGCCGAGATATCCGTCGCCGGCGAAATAGACCGCCCAGTTCTTGGCCGTCACCGCGAGCGTCGCCAGCGCCGAGACGGTGATCGCGGTGCCGATCGACATCGCAAGCACCGACAGCAGTCCGCCAAGCCAAAGCCCGTTGAGAAGCGCGAAGCTCAGCACGATCAGCGCGCCTGAGCAGGGGCGAATGCCGACGGCGGCAACGGCCGACCAGGCCGTGCGCCAGTCGAAGCGGTCGCCGGAAAGCAGCGCCGGATCCGGCGCATGCGAATGGCCGCAGGTCTCGCAGACTTCGCCCGGGCCATGATCGTGGTGATGATGCGCTGCATGATCGTGCGCGCCATGATCGTGGCTATGCGGGTGCGAGTGCGCCACATCATCGTGGTCGTGATGCGTGTGCAGCGTATGCGCCGCGTGGGCATGCGTCGAAAGCGAATGAGCATGGGAATGGCTTGCGTGGGAATGCGCGTGCGCGTGCCCGGCATGGGAATGCCCGGCACGCGAATGCCCCGCATGGGCGGCCGACAGGCTGTGGGCGGGCGCTCTGCCGAGCAGGCGCGGTATCGATGGACCGAGCTTGCGCCACAAAAGCCAGGCGCCGAACAGGGTGACCAGCACAAAGCTGGAGATTTCGAGGAACCAGGTCGCGTCGGTCATCGACACCGCCGTGCCGCGCAGCACGAAATAGGCGAGCACCATGACCACGACCGCGGTCAGGCCCTGCAGCAACGCCGAGACGAAGGAGAGCAGGATGCCGCGCTTCAGCGCCACTTCGTTGGCGACCATATAGGAGGAGATCACCGCCTTGCCGTGCCCGGGACCGGCGGCGTGGAAGATGCCATAGGCGAAAGAAAGGCCGACCAGCAGCCAGAGCTTGCTGCCGTCCTGGCGCATCGCCTTCATCGCGGCTGCCAGCGAATGGTAGAATTCCTGCTGCCTGAGATTGATCCACATCAGGATATGGGCGAACGGACCGGAGGTGCTTGGCGCCATGCCGTCATTGGTGCCGATGCCGAGTGAGCTCTGGGCATGGGCGATGCCTGGCAGATGCGTCATCACCAGGGTGGCGGCCAAAAGGCCAAGCGCCAAGCGCAGCGATGGTTTCATCACCGATTATCCTTCTGGCGGGCAGTTCAGTTCGAGCTTGGTGGCGAAGATCTTGCTCATGTCGGTGCCCGTCGGATCGTTGAAGAACGCATCCGTCAGGGTCTTCTGGTTCTCCTTGATCGCTTCGTCGGGATCGGGGCGGACCACCTTCTTGGTGCAGTTCGAGGGCAGGCCCTCGACGGTGAGGTTGGCGTCGTCGGTGAAATCGATCGCCGTGTAAAATGTCGGATCGTAAACGCCGATGTCGATCTTGCCGGCAAGCTTGATCGGCGTCTTCGGCTCGGACTCGAACAGGATGATCAACTGATCATTGTCGAAGTTCGCCATCAGATGCGGCGGCGGGATCATCGGCACGTCCTTGCCGTCCTGCGTGACCAACTGGAAGTAGTTGAATTCGGCCAGCGAAGAATGGACGGTATCGGCCACTTCCTTGAGCTCTTTGTCATCAAGTTTCAGATCGGAGTTCTTGTCGAACTCCATCATCACAGTGCTCGAAAACAGATCGTCGAAACGCCACAGATGGCGCAGCGCTTTCACGCTTTGGTGATCCTCGCTCAGGATCACGTCGAGGCGGGCTTCGGCAAAGACATGCGGATGCACCTCGGCCGGCTCGACCGCGGCGAATGTCACTGCTGCGGCCGAAGCCAGCATGGTTGCTTGCCGTTTCAGGTGCATTCTCAGCCGCGATTCCATCGACTTTGGGAGTGGACCCCGAGAGTTATCAGAAAGGGGGCGAAATTGGGACGCGGGATATCACGCGCCGTCTCGCGTCCTGAACCAGTGCACCAGGAAATCGACGAAGACGCGGACCTTGGCGGGCAGGTAGCGGCGGTGCGGGTAGACGGCGAAGATACCGGTACCCGACAGGATGCGATCGTCGAGCGCGGTGACCAACTTACCGGAAGCGATATCGGGAGCAGCTATGAAATCCGGCAGCATGGCGAAGCCGAGGCCGGAGAGAGCGGCAGCTCGCGCCACAATTGGGCTGTTGACCTCGATCGGGCCGGAGACGGCGACGCTCATGGACTCCTCACCCTCACCCTTGAAACGCCAATTGGCCAGCGAGCGGCCGTTGGTGTCGACCAGGCAAGGCATGTTGGCGAGATCCTGTGGACGCGTCGGCTTGCCATGCTTTGCGAGCAGCTCTGGCGATGCGCACAGCTTGACCGAAAACGGTCCCAAGCGCCTGGCGATCAGCGAAGAGTTCTCAAGCCGCGAGATGCGCACCGCAAGGTCGAAACCCTCTTCAACAAGGTCGACGAAGCGGTCGTCGAGGTGGATGTCGAGCACGATGTCGGGATGCTGCTTGGCGAAGTCGATCAGCGACTGGCCGATCGGCGCGTCGGCGAAGGTGCGCGCCGCCGAAAGCTTGATCCGGCCGCGCACGTCGCCGGAGGATTCGCGCACGGCGTCGGCCAGGCTGTCGACCTCGCGCACGATTTCGGAAGCGCGCTGATAATAGGTGTGGCCGGCTTCGGTCAGCGAGAACTGGCGCGTGGTGCGGTTCAGAAGCAGCGCGCCGAGTTCGTCCTCCAACTCGCGCACATATTTCGACAGCAGCGCTTTTGAACGGCCGATCTTGCGCGCTGCGGCCGAGAAGCCTTCAGCCTCGACCACGTCGATGAAGGCGCGCATACGGGTCAATGTGTCCATGATCAGACCTTTCGTGCCGCGTCGAGAATCCTGCGGCCGAGCCGTATCAAAGCGACGTCGCCGCCGGAAGGGCCCAGCAGCGACAGGCCGAAGGGCGCGCCGTCGACGGAGCCGAGCGGCAAGGTGATCTGCGGGAAGCCCGACAGGCCTGCCAGGCACAACAGATGCAGCGCCCTTTCGCGATAGGCCTGGAACTGTTCGGGCGTGCTGGTCTTCAGCGGCGCCGCGCCTGGAACGGTCGGCAGAACGAGAAAGCCGTTGTTGCCGAGCAGGGCGCCGAGATCGGAACGGAAGGCCAGCCGGCGTTCCGCCTCGGCGGCGACCGTGCCGGCATCGATCGTGCGGCCGAAGCCGAAACGCTCGTCGATGCCAGGGCCAAGGCCGTGGTTGCCCGCCGAGATCCAGCTGCCATGCACCTGCCAGGCCTCGTAAGCCTGCAGCCGGCGAAAACACCAGTAGAGATCATCCGGGGACGAGGCGAAGGCGTATTCCATCTCGGTCGGCTCGCCGACGACGCCGGCCGTCAGTGCCTTCATTCGTCCATATTCGGCGGCCTCGGCCGGGCCGGCAACGAAAGCGTCCAGCCAGCGGATCGACAGTGGGCGGTTGAGCGGATGCTGATGCGGATCGCGCCCGAGCAGGAGCTTGCCGACCGCCTCATAGGTCTCGATGTCGTCGGCGAACCAGCCGAAGGTGTCGAAGCTCGGCGCCAGCTTCATCGCGCCGTCGAGCGAGATGCGGCCGTGGCTGGTGCGCAGCCCGATCAGGCCGCAGAAGCTTGCCGGCGCGCGGATCGAGCCGCCGGTGTCGGAACCGATGGCGATATCGGCAAGGCCTCCTGCGACTGCAGATGCCGATCCCGAGGAAGAGCCGCCGGTGACGCGGTCCGGGGCGGCCGGGTTCACCGGAAAGGCGAAATGCGAATTCTGGCCGAACAACGAGAAGGCAAGCTCGTCAGTCTGCGTCTTGCCGACGAAGCGAGCGCCGGCGTCGAGAATCATCTGGAC
>NZ_RZSL01000544.1:0-4050 GCF_003997355.1 Mesorhizobium sp. M1E.F.Ca.ET.041.01.1.1
GAGCGGTGGCAGCGTCGGATAGCCGCCGAAGCCGACGACGGCCTCCGGCTTGATCCTGGCGATCACCCGCCCCGCTTGTCGCACGCCCTGCCAGATCGTCCAGAAGGCCGAGAGCATGGCAATCGGATTCTTCGAGCCCAGCGTCGCCGACGGGATCGAGTGGATGTCGACGGCCGGAAACTGGCTCGAATAGCGCTCCGCGCGGTGGTCGGTGGCGAGATGCACCTTCCAGCCGCGCTCGATCAGCTCATGCGCAAGCGCTTCGGCCGGGAACAGGTGTCCGCCCGTTCCGCCAGCCGCCAGCAGGATGACACCCTTCGACATCTCGCCTCATTCCGCCGCGATAGTGCGTTGCGGGAAGGAAAAGCCCATCTGCTTGCGCTTTTCCGGATGTCGACGCGTCAGCGCCAGCACCATGCCCATCGAGACGGCGATCGCGATCTGCGAGGAGCCGCCATAGGAGATGAAGGGCAGCGTCATGCCCTTGGCGGGCATCAGCTGCAGGTTCACGCACATGTTGATGGCCGACTGCAGGCCGAAAATGGTGACGAGCCCGCCGACGGCGTAGCGGGTGAAATCGTCCTGCTCCTTGAGCGCGGTGCTCAGCCCGCGCAACACGATGAAGGCGAAGATCGACATGATGAAGAAGCACATGATCAGTCCGAACTCCTCGCCTGCGACCGAGAAGACGAAGTCGGCGTGGCTGTCCGGGATAACGCGCTTCACCGTCCCCTCGCCCGGGCCGACGCCGAACCAGCCACCGTTGATCAGCGCTTCGCGGCCCATGTCGACCTGGAAGGTATCGCCTTCGCCGGTAAGGAACTTGTCGATGCGGGCGGCGACGTGCGGAAAGACCGTGTAGGCCGCGAACACGCCGCCGACGCCGGCAGCGCCCAAGACTATGATCCAGAACCACGGCAAGCCGGCCATGAAGAACATCACGCCCCAGGTGCCCAGCACCAGCATGGTCTGGCCGAGGTCAGGCTGCGCCACCAGAAGCGAGATCACCAGGGCGAGCAGCAGCATGGCGAACAAATTGCCCGGGATATCCGGCTGGCGCCTATGCTCGGCGAAAAGCCAGGCGCAGATGATGACGAAGGCCGGCTTCAAGAACTCGGACGGCTGGATGGAGAGGCCCGCGAGCGAGACCCAGCGCCGCGCGCCCTTGACCTCGACTCCGATGTAGAGCACCGCCACCATCAGCACCAGCATGATGCCCAGCATCACCAGCGACATGCGCCTTATTTGCCGCGCCTCCAGGAAGGAAACGGCCAGCATCACGCCGAGCGCCGGAATGGTGAAGATGATCTGCCTTGTGGCGAAGTGGAAGCTGTCGAGGCCGATACGCTCGGCGACCGCCGGGCTTGCCGCGAAGGACAGGACGATACCCAGCCCCATCAGCGACAGGAATGCCGCCAGGAACCAGCGATCGATCGTCCACCACCAGGTTGCGACTGGACTTTTGTCGAGACGGCTTTGCATCAACGTGGCCCTCCGATGGGTTTCACTCCATCAATAGCAGTCGCAGCTTGCCTGAAGGCTTCGCCGCGAACCTCGAAATTCTTGAACTGGTCGAAACTGGCGCAGGCCGGCGAAAGCAGCACCACTGCCTCGCCACCGGTGTCGCTGGCCGCGTCATGGGCGGCATGTTCGACTGCAGCCGCCAGCGTTCCGGATATTTCGTAAGGCACCGCCTCGCCCAGCGTGGCGGAAAAGGCGGGCGCCGCCTCGCCGATCAGATAGGCCTTGGCGATGCGCGGGAAGAAGCCGCGCAACGGCTCGATGCCGCCTTCCTTGGGCAGGCCGCCGGCGATCCAGTAGATGCGGTTGAAGCTCGACAGCGCCGGTGCCGCCGCATCGGCATTGGTTGCCTTGGAATCGTTGATGAACAGGACATGGTCCTTGCGGCCTACCTGTTCCATGCGGTGCGCCAGTCCGGGAAAGCTCTCCAGCCCCGCCTGGATCTCGCCGAGCTCCAGCCCGACCCTGAGGCAGGCCGCCACGGCGGCAAGCGCGTTCTGTGCATTGTGCTGGCCGCGTAGCGAGCCGATGCCCTCGAGGAAGGCGACACGGCTGTAGCGGCCGTTCATGGCCTCCATCAGATCGGTGCCGTCGGCGAAATAGCCGTCGGTCAGCGGCAGGCGCTTGGAGATGCGGATCACTTGCTTTCCGGCTCGCTCCAGCCGGTCGGCGATCTGGGCGCACCAGGAATCGTCAACGCCGATGATGGCGGTGTCGCTGCCGGCGACCAGCCTTTCCTTGATCGAGGCGTAATGCGCCATCGTGCCGTGACGGTCGAGATGGTCGGGCGTCAGGTTGAGCAGGATGCCGGCGGTCGGATTGATCGAGGGCGCGAGATCGATCTGGTAGGAGGAACACTCCACCACATAGTGCCGCTCGGGTTCCGGCGGATCGAGCGTCATGACGGCGCGGCCGATATTGCCGCCCATTTGGGTATCACGTCCGGCTGATTTCAGTATGTGCGCCGTCAGCGCCGTCGTCGTGGACTTGCCGTTGGTGCCGGTGATCGCGATGAAGGGAGCGCTCGGCGCGCGCTGATTGCGCTCGCGGCAGAACAGCTCGATGTCGCCGATCACCTCGACGCCGGCGCCGCGCGCCAGCTCCACCGCCCAATGCGGCTTCGGGTGCGTGAGCGGCACGCCGGGCGACAGAACGAAGGCGGCGAAGCGCGACCAATCGGCGGCGCGCAGGTCGCCGGTGGCAATCCCGGCGGCGGCGGCCTTGGCGACGCTGTCCGGATTGTCGTCCCAGGCGAGGATCTCGGCGCCGCCGGCGATCAGCGCATGCGCGGTGGCAATCCCCGAACCGCCCAGCCCGAAGAGCGAAACGCGTTTGCCAGAGAAGGATGCGGCGGGGATCAAGCGGTATCCTATCTGAGCTTGAGGGTGGAGAGGCCGACCAGCGCCAGGATGACGGCGATGATCCAGAAGCGGATCACCACCTGGCTTTCGGTCCAGCCGAGCTTTTCGAAATGATGATGGATCGGCGCCATCAGGAAGACGCGCTTGCCGGTCATCTTGAAGTAGCCGACCTGGATGATGACAGAGAGGATCTCCACCACGAACAGGCCCCCGACGATGACCAGCACGATCTCGTGCTTGGTGGCGACCGCGATGGTGCCGATCAGGCCGCCCATGGCCAGCGATCCGGTGTCGCCCATGAAGATCGCGGCGGGCGGCGCGTTGAACCACAGGAAGCCGAGGCCGGCGCCGATCACCGCGCCGAGCACGACGGCGAGTTCGCCGGTGCCGGGAACGAAGTGGATCTGCAGATATTCGGCGAAGACCGCATTACCGGAAAGATAGGCGATGACGCCGAAGGACGCCGCCGCGATCATGATCGGCACGATCGCCAGGCCGTCGAGCCCGTCGGTCAGGTTCACAGCATTGCCGGCACCGACGATGACGAAGCAGGAGAACGGCACGAAGAACCAGCCGAGATTGATCAGGAATTCCTTGGCGAACGGAAAGGTCAGCGAGGACGAGAACGGCGCCTGGCCATTGTGCATGATCACCCAGGCGGCGATGCCGGCGACGACGAATTCGATCGCTAGCCGCGCCTTGCCGGAGAAGCCCAGATGCGACTGCTTGGTAACCTTGAGATAGTCGTCGTAGAAACCGATCGAGCCGAAGCCGACGGTGACCAAGAGCACCACCCAGACATAGATGCTGGAGAGGTTCGCCCACAAAAGCGAGGAGCCGATGATGCCGGACAGGATCATCAGCCCGCCCATGGTCGGCGTTCCGGCCTTCTTGAAATGTGTCTGCGGCCCATCGGCGCGGATCGGCTGACCCTTGCCTTGCCGCAACCGCAGCGAATTGATGATCGTCGGCCCGAAGATGAAGACGATCAGCGCCGAGGTGATCAGCGCGCCGCCGGTGCGAAAAGTGATGTAGCGGAAGACATTGAAGGCCGAGATCTTGTCCGCGAAATCAACGAGTAAAGTGAGCATGCGCTTCCGTCCCCCGGAGCCCGACCTCAGGTCGGTTCAATGGTTGTGGCTTCCGCCGGAAATTTGCCGAGCAATGC
>NZ_RZSL01000545.1:0-4045 GCF_003997355.1 Mesorhizobium sp. M1E.F.Ca.ET.041.01.1.1
ATTCTGGAACAATCTGGTTGATGGCATAGAGTCCATCGCAGACTTGGATGAACAGACATTGCGACAAGCTGGCGTTGATCCCAATACCTTTGGCAAGCCCAATTATGTGAGGCGCGAAGCCGTTATCAGGGGAGTCGATCTGTTTGACGCAGCGTTCTTCGGCATCTCGCCAAAGGAAGCAGCGTGGATGGACCCGCAACAGCGGATCCTGCTGGAAACGGCGTATCAGGCGCTCGATCATGCAGGATACGGATCGCGCGAGACCGCCGAGGATCCAGTCGGTATCTTTGCCGGCGTGGGAGCCAACCACTATCTCGCTGAACATGAAGCAGGCCGGGACTTGCTGGATTCGGAGAAATTGCAGATCCGCATTCTTAATGGCCACGATTTCACGGCGACGCGCATTGCCTACAAGCTCAACTTGACCGGTCCCTGCGTGTCAGTTCAGACGGCGTGTTCCACTTCGCTGGTCGCCGTCCACCTCGCTTGCCAGAGCCTGCGCAGCAATGAGTGCGACATGGCGCTGGCTGGCGGTGCATCGATTTCCCTGCCCCACGGAAAAGGCTATCTCCATCAAGAGGGCCATATCTTGTCCCCTGACGGTCACTGCCGTGCGTTCGATGCTAGAGCACAGGGAACGGTGAGAGGCAGCGGAGCAGCGGTCGTCGTCCTCAAGCGACTGAGCGATGCGCGTAGAGACGGCGATTATATCTGGGCGGTGATAAAGGGTTCCGCTATCAACAATGATGGCGCCTGCAAGGTAGGCTTCACCGCCCCTAGCGCCGACGGACAGGCCGCGGTGATTCAAGCTGCCCTAACCGATGCTGATGTCTCTGCGGACACCATTGGTTATGTGGAGGCGCATGGTACGGGAACCTATCTTGGCGACCCCATCGAAATCTCCGGGCTGACCAAGGCCTTCGGTTCCCACACAGCACGGAAACAATTCTGCGCAATAGGTTCGGTGAAGACAAATGTCGGCCATCTCGACGCCGCAGCGGGCGTAACGGGATTGATCAAGCTCGCCATGATGCTGAATAGGAACGTCATTCCCGCCAGCCTACATTTTGACAAGCCCAACCCAAATATCGACTTCAAGGAGAGCCCGGTGTTCGTAAACAAGACCTGCACCTCTTGGCCCAAAGGTGGTGAGCCACGGCGCGGCGGGGTCAGCTCATTTGGCATTGGTGGCACGAATGCGCACACGATTCTCGAGGAGGCACCGTCCCGAAGCACTGAGCAAGGGGGTCGTAGGCTGCACGTCTTTCCAGTATCGGGAGCGAGCAGGCCGGCACAGACCGAAACGCTCCGGCGACTGGCCGGCTTTATGCGCCGAAGCGATATTCAGCACAGCGCAGCAAATATCGCATACACCCTGCAAAAGGGTCGAGCCGCTCTCAGATATCGCTCAAGTTTCGTGGGATCCGATTTGGTTGAGCTAGCCGATCAAATCGATCAGGCGGCACTGCAGGCGAGCGCATTTCAAGAGGTGTCAAGCAGTGAAGACCGCATCGTTTTCATGTTCTCGGGCCAGGGAGCGCAGCAGATCGGAATGGGTCGGGAGCTTTATGAAGAAGAGCCTGTATTCCGCAACGCCATCGACGAATGCGCAAAGTGGCTTAACGAGCTTGCACATATTGATTTTCGCCCCCTACTCTACAGCGAAGTCAAATCTAATGGCGAGATTGAGCCTCAGCTGGAAGCCGTCATACAACCTGTCATTTTTGCTACGCAATATGCAATGGCGAAGCTCTTCATGTCGTGGGGCATTTTGCCGGCAGCTGTAATTGGCCACAGCATCGGCGAATATGCAGCCGCTCACGTTGCGGGCATCATCTCGCTACCTGATGCCATTCGCCTGACACTGAAAAGAGGAGAGTTAACGTCGCGCGTGCCTGCAGGCGGCATTGTCGCGGTCGGCCTGCCGCCCGAAGAGCTCCGGCCATATTGGAACGAAAACCTTTCATTGGCGGCAATAAACGGGCCGCGTCAGTGCATCGCTTCGGGGGCCGCATCCGAGATCGCAGCGTTTCATGCGCGATTGGAGGCGAGATCGATTGCGAGTAAGCCAATACGTGCAAGTCATGCCGTGCATTCATCCCTACTGGATCCAATCCTGCCGGAGTTCAAGATTCATGCAGGACAAGTCGATTTGCACGCGCCACAAATGCGTTTCATGTCAACGGTGCTCGGTGACTGGCTTGAGCCGGACGTGCGGCTCGACGGCAGCTATTGGGTCCGAAATCTGCGCGAAACGGTGCAGTTCCATCAGGCCCTCGATCGGCTAGTGCAATCGGGCCACGGATTGTTCATTGAGATGGGGCCTGGCGCAGCCCTGACGGGACATTCCAAGCGGTCCAAGTCAAAGATCAACCTGCGCAGCCCCATCGCCTTTGCTGCTTTGCCAGGAGGCGATCATGGGCAAGGCGATCGCCAGAGACTGTTACAGACATTAGGCAAGCTATGGACCTGCGGCGTTCGCATAGATTGGTCCGGCGTGCACGATCATAAGCCCCCGCAGCGTACCCCCATCCCGCCTTATCCTTTTGATCGCAAGCGTTACTGGCTCGATGCGGTCGTCATCAAGGAGGAGGAACAAAATGCCAATTTGAATCAGCCTGCTATTGCAGCCACATCCGTCGATCGCCCGACTGAGAACGAAGGGATGCGCAGTCCAACTGTAGTTGAGATGTCTGCTGAGGCAGCTTTAGACAGCCAAATTGGGGCGGTCTATCGGGAAATTTTGGGCTTGGATGAGGTTGCCCTGACCGACAGCTTCTTTGATCTTGGTGGCGATTCGTTGAGCGCCTTAAGCGTCATCGATCGCATCGAGCAGCTCACGGGAGAGAGATTGGCTGTCTCCCTGCTGCTGGAACACCAGACTCCAAGAGGGCTCGCAATAGCCCTCTCGAAGACACATAGAAGCGCGGGTCTGAACGCATTGGTGCCGATACAAACCGGCGGTTCAATGACGCCTCTGTTTTGCCCCCACCCTTTTGGGGGACATGTACTCCTATATAAACCTCTTGCTAAGGCACTTGGCACCGAGCAGCCGCTCTTCGGCCTGCAGGCGCGCGGTCTGAATGGTGAGGCAAGACCTCACCTGAGCATTCCGGAGATGGCGCGGGAATACGTAGAGGCTATCAAGAGCGTACAACCGCGCGGCCGTTATCAGCTCGCCGGCTTGTCTATGGGCGGCAGTATTGCTTGGGAAATGGCTTGCCAATTGCACGATGCTGGTGACGAGGTAGCTATAGTTGGGCTGCTCGATGCCAAAGCGCTTCACAAGGATGAAGAGCACACAAGCGGCCGGCATCGCCTGCTCGGCAACAGCCCCATTCCCGAGTGGCTGAGCGAGCAAGCGCTCATACTGAGTGTCCTTTTTCCGGCGCTGAAGAAACATTGGCAAAAGCTGAAATCCACCAAACGTGAGTGTCAGGTCAAGGCATTGCTCAATTTAGGAACGCAAGCAGCCAGTGTCCCCGACATGAGCGAAACGCAGCTCAATAATATCCTGGCAGTTGCCGAGGCAAATAAAATTGCGCTGCGCGAATATACGCCTCGGTTCAACGACAGCAGATCCGTTCTTTTTGCAGCCAGGAACGGCCTGCGCACATCCACTAATGAACCTGATGGCGATCTTGGGTGGAAGCAATTCGCGCGAGGCCGCCTGGAGATTCACGAGGTGCCTGGTGACCATTACACGATGGTCGCTCCGCCCCATGTGCGCGTCCTAGCAACGAAGCTCAAAGATTATCTCAATCGAAGCGACTAAGCGACGGCACCAGCAGCGAATCGCAAAAGCCGGATACGGCCTGTGACGAAAATGTTGCAACAAATCCTTGAACTAAATTTGCAGAATCTTTGCGACCGCAAATCGCTGACAATGGTACGTTCACTAAAAGATCTGAGATCAGGCACGGCTGAAAAAGATTTTGCCGATGTACGCTCGGACCGCCGCACAGCACGCAACGTCGGAGACAACGGCCAATGGCAAGAAGAGCGCTCATCCTGCTTGAAGGTTCAAGGTATAATGGTCCGCTAT
>NZ_RZSL01000546.1:0-4041 GCF_003997355.1 Mesorhizobium sp. M1E.F.Ca.ET.041.01.1.1
GCCCCGTGCCCATGATCTGCGGATCCACGCCCGCCGTTGCCCAGGATACGATACGGGCGAGCGGCTGGATGCCACGACGCCTGGCTTCGGCCTCGCTCATCAGCAGGGTAGCAGCTGCACCGTCGTTGAGCCCCGAGGCGTTGCCGGCGGTGACCGTGCCTTCCTTGTCGAAGGCCGGGCGCAGCTTCGTCATCTGGTCGAGCGTTGCGCCATGGCGGATATATTCGTCCTGGTCGACGGTGACGTCGCCCTTGCGGGTCTTGACGATAAGGGGAATGATCTCGTCGGCGAAACGCCCGGCTCTCTGCGCCGCCTCGGCCTTGTTCTGCGAAGCAAGTGCGAATGCGTCCTGCTCTTCGCGGCTGAGCTGCCATTGGGGGGCGACGTTCTCGGCGGTAATGCCCATGTGATAGCCATAGAAGGCATCGGTCAGGCCGTCCTTGATCATGGTATCGACCATCTTGAAGTCGCCCATCTTCACGCCGCCGCGCAGAGGCGCGCAATGCGGCGCCGTCGACATGGACTCCATGCCGCCGGCGACGATGATTTTTGCATCGCCGGTGGCGAGCTGCTGCATGCCGAGTGCCACGGCGCGGAGGCCCGAACCGCAGAGCTGGTTCATGCCCCAGGCGGTCGCCTCCTGCGGAATGCCGGCTTTCATGGCTGCCTGGCGAGCAGGATTTTGGCCTTCGCCTGCAGAGAGGACCTGGCCAAGGATCACCTCATCGACCTCTGCCGCCTCAATGTCGGCGCGCTCCAGCACGCCCTTGATGACCGCGGCGCCAAGTTCATACGCTGGCGTGTTGGCAAACGAACCGTTGAACGAACCAACAGCTGTGCGGGCTGCGCTGGCGATGACGATCGATGTATTGCTCATAATGGTCTCCTCTCCTCTGCAAAGCTGGCAGAGTATTGGCCCGAAGAAACGCCGGATCAGTTGACGATCGTTGCTTCAGTTGCGTTGCGAAGTTCATTGTCGGTTACGCCGTCGGCGACTTCCACCAACTTCAGGCCACCGTCGACGACGTCGAGCACACCAAGATTGGTGATGATCCGATCGACGACGCTCTTGCCAGTGAGCGGCAGAGTGCAGGCCTTCAGTACCTTCGATTCGCCTGCTTTGTTGGTGTGGTCCATGACGACGACCACCCGCTTGACGCCGGCGACCAGATCCATTGCGCCGCCCATGCCCTTGACCAGCTTGCCGGGGATCATCCAGTTGGCTAGATCGCCATTCTCGGCCACCTCCATGGCGCCGAGGATCGCCATTGCTATCTTGCCACCGCGGATCATCGCGAAGCTCTGCGCCGAGTCGAAGAAGGCCGAATCCGGCAGCGCCGTCACCGTCTGCTTGCCGGCATTGATCAAGTCCGCATCGATCTGGTCCTCCGCCGGAAACGGGCCGATGCCGAGCAGGCCGTTCTCCGACTGCAGCGTCACGTGAACGCCGTCCGGAATGTAATTGGCGACCAGTGTCGGAATGCCGATGCCGAGATTAACGTAGGTGCCGTCTTTGAGTTCTCGCGCGGCCCGCGCCGCCATCTGGTTTCTGTCCCAGGCCATGTTGTTCTCCTCCCGCCTCAAGCCGCCGCGCGCGTGGTGCGCTGCTCAATGCGTTTCTCGTGTTTGCCTTGGATTAGGCGATGGACGTAGATCCCCGGCAAGTGGATGTGATCGGGTTCGAGGCTGCCGATCGGCACGATCTCTTCGACCTCTGCCACGCAGATCTTTCCGCAGGTGGCGGCCGGCGGGTTGAAGTTGCGCGCTGTTTTGCGGAAGACAAGATTGCCTGACGTGTCCGCTTTCCAGGCTTTGACGATCGACAGGTCCGCGACGATGCTCGTTTCAAGCACATGGGTCTCGCCGTTGAAGCTCTTGTGCTCCTTGCCTTCAGCGACCATAGTGCCGACGCCCGTCTTGGTATAGAAACCGGCGATGCCAGCACCGCCGGCGCGCATGCGCTCGGCAAGCGTTCCCTGCGGGTTGAACTCCAGCTCCAACTCGCCGCTTAGATATTGTCGCATGAACTCGGCGTTCTCGCCGACGTAGGACGAGATCATCTTCCTGATCTGCTTCGTCTTCAGCAGCACGCCGAGACCGAAGTGGTCGACGCCGCAATTGTTCGAGGCGATCGTCAGGTCTTTGGTGCCAGTCTCGCGGATGGCATTGATCAACAGTTCCGGAATACCGCAAAGGCCGAAACCGCCCGCGGCAATGAACATTCCATCGAACAACAGATTTTCCAGTGCCGAACCTGCGCTCAAGCATATCTTGCTCATATCAGCCCCTTAATATGAGACACGTTAATGAGAGCGCATGTCCAGTCGCACCACCTACGGCCCCTAGTTTCCAGGCGCGGAGATTCTCCCGAGCCACGTGGAGAACAATTCACTGGAGAAAGAGCTGACGCGAGCAACAAGTTTTATTCCTCTCGGCTAAAATTTATGCCGTTCGATGAACCGAACGCGAGTGCGACGAAGGCAGCACTGTCTAGCGGGCGTTATCAACTTAACTCGCGTTCAGGGACTTGCGGCATAGACCGATGTAATGAACACCACAACCGTCAGCCATAAGCGCCATGGTTTCGCGCGTAGATCATCGCCAATGCAGTCTGGCTCTGCTACAGGTTCCGCTTGAGCCTGCAGGTCTCAACGCGTGTATATGCAGACAACGTGACATCGCCCGTTGGGCCACCCCCAATCCGCCGTGGTCAACGCAGTTTCCGCAAGACCTTTGGCCCCCGAAACCAGTGCAAGCGTCGCTGTCCATCGGTGGACGGCTTCATATCGACTTCACCTTAGGGGCCGTGAAACAACGGCGAGTGGTTGGGCACGGCTGCGCGCTGCGTCTGTCGTCCGCTCGATCGAAAGCATCGATGGTCGATCGCAAGGATATGTACCTGGGCCATCTGCCTTCCTCCGTAAGCGCCACCATGACGGCGAACCAGGCAACATAGCGACGCCAGCCGAAGGGGCATTCACCACATCAGTTCACCTTCGTTACTCCGAACTCTGTCACCGGCCGAGCAGCGGTTGCGCATTTGGCATGCAGCCCAAGGATATCTCGCGCTTCCTTAGGTGTCGCCGGCTCATGCCCGAGAATATTGATTAGCTGCCGAGCGCGCTCCACAAGCTGTCCGTTACTAGCGAAAACTCCTCGTTGTAGATATAGATTATCTTCAAGGCCTACACGGATGTTACCTCCAAGCAAGACGGACTGCGCTGCGATAGGGTACTGGTTTCGCCCCGTGCCGAGAGCGCCCCAATGAGCCCGCTCCGGCAATAAGCCTTTCATGTAAGCTACTGTGTCAGGCGTCGCCGGTGCATTCCACTTCACGCCTAGGACAAATTGAAATATCGGGTCTTCGGGGATTAAGCCTTCAGCGATCAACTGATGCGCAAAGCCGATATCACCACCCTCAAATACTTCAATTTCTGGCTTAACGCCGAGCTCCTTGAAGCGCTTCGCCATCGCCCGCAGCGTGCGCGGCGTATTTAGGTAAACGTACTCATCCCCGCCATCGCCTTGATTTGATGTCGTGACATCGAGAGACGCAATGTCCGGCCGACACGCTTCAATGTGCGCATATCGAATTTCAGGTGGCGCAACCGTCGTGCCAAGTGCGGCGCGCGACTCATCTTCAGGGTCGGGCACAAACCGGGCATTTCCGCCGCAGGTGAGGTTTAAAATGACGTCGACTGCCGACTGCCGGATCCTGTCAGAAGCTTCCTTGAATAGATCAACATCGTAAGAGGCGGCGCCGGTCGCGGGATCGCGAACATGGACATGGACGATCGCTGCGCCAGCGCGTGCGGCTTCAATCGCTGAGTCGGCGATCTCCTTGGGGGTAATCGGAAAACTTGGGTGATCGCGATTGTATTTTGATCCGCCCGTTAGGGCGCACGTAATTATGATTTTGCGAGTGCCGAATGGCGCTATTGGCATAAAATTAGACCCTGTGTTGCTGACGCCCGACGGTAAGACCGAATTCCGAGACAGCGCCACCGCTGTTGAGTTATGATAATCAACTAGTCGTTATGC
>NZ_RZSL01000547.1:0-4039 GCF_003997355.1 Mesorhizobium sp. M1E.F.Ca.ET.041.01.1.1
GGCGAGCTCAAGCTCGAGAAGCAGACCAAGCGCGGCCTGAGGCGCGAGGCCGACGACGCCGATTTCGGCAAGGAAGGCGCCGCGGCCATGTTCGGCGTCGTCGGCCTCGCGCTTCAGGCCGCGCTTGGTCTGCTTCTCGAGCTTGAGCTCGCCTGCGATGACATCGAGCGTCGTGCCGGCCTTCAGGCGCTTTTCCAGATCCTGCGCCTTCGCGTCGAGCCGCTTGTCGGTCTCGGCACCCGTCCAGTCGGCCGCGACCTTCTGGCGGACTTCATCCAGCGTGCGGTCGCGTGCCGGGGTGATTGACTGGACTTCGTAGAACACGAAGCCGTTGTCGGCGGTGGTCAGGCCTTCATTTTCCGTATTCGGCTCGGCCTCGAAGACCGCCTTGATGAGATCGGCAGATTGCGGCAAGTCGTTGACGATCGTGCCATCCGGCCGCTGGCCGGTCCGGTCGATGGCGTCGATGGTGACGATCTTCAGCTTCAGCTTGTCGGCGGCCTGGGCAAGCGAGGCGCCCGAGGCGCGGGTGTCCTCGTAGCTGTCATGCACGTCGAGCAGGATGCGGCTCGCCTCGCCGAGCGCCAGGTCCTTGCGGATCTGGTCGGACGCCTCCGAAAGCGGTTTCACCACCTGCGGCTTGATTTCGGTGACGCGCAGCAGCACCGGGCCGAAGGTGCCCTGAACCACCGGACTGACCTCGTTGGCATTGAGCGAGAAGGCCGCGTCGGCCACCGCCTTGTCGGCGATCTTGTCCTTGGCCAGCGTGCCGAGCAGTGTGTCGGCCTGGGTCTTGCCCTCGGCGGTGACGATCTTGTCGAAGGTGGCGCCGGCTTTCAGCGAGTCATAAGCGGCTTTGGCCGCGTCCGGCGTCTTGAACACCAACTGTTCGATGGTGCGCATTTCAGGCGTGGTGTAGCGCGCCTTGTTCTTGTTGTAGTCGTCGGCGACTTGGCTGTCGGTCACCGCCGTCGGGTCCATGATGTCCTGCGGCTCAAGCCGGATATAGGAGAACTTGCGGTATTCCGGCGCTGCGTAGTTCTTCTTGTTGGTCTCGAAATAGGTTTTCAGCGCGCTGTCGGACGGCGCATCGATCGGCTGCACCAGCGTCTTCGGCAGGACGAGATAGTCGATCGTGCGGTCCTCGCCGCGATAGAGCGCGACCGCCTTGAGGAAGGTCTGCGGCGCCTTGAGGCCGTCAGAAACCGCCTCGACGATCTGCTGGCGCTTGGCCACCTGGGAGCGATTCCTGAGATAGTCTTCAGGTCGCATGCCGAGATCGCGAAGCCTGGCCTCAAACACCCGCAGATCGAACTGGCCGCTTGGGCCCCTGAAAGCCGGTTCCTGGTGCGTCAACTCGGCCAAGCTGTCCTTGGAGAAGCCTAGCCCGAGCTTGCGGGCCTGCTCGTCAAGCACGGCGCCTGAAACGAGCTGCGCCAGCACCTGATTGTCGATGCCGAGGAGCTTGGCCTGCTCATGCGTGATGCGCTGGCCATATTGCTGCGACAAGAGGTTGATCTGGCGATCGTAGGCGAGGCGGTACTCGTTGATCGAGACCGTGGTGCCGCCGGCGGTGATCACCGAATGATGGCCAGCCAAGCTTCCCGACAGGCGCCCGGAAATGCCCCAGACGGCAAAGCTGACCACCAGCAGGGACAACAACGCCTTCGCGACCCAGGTGCCCGCCGCGCTTCTCAATAAACCAAGCATGCTTACTTCCGATTTTTGCGCATTTTCGCGCGCGCCCGAGTCTGAAACAAGCGCAATAGCGCCCTTCCGGCCCACTGTCGATTGCTTTGTGGCCTGATTTTGGTAGTGAGGGCGCAGCCTTATGTCGCCTGGAGAACCGACCCCATGACCCCTGGAATCCGTCCGCTCGTCGCCGGCAACTGGAAAATGAACGGCACCAGCGCCTCGCTCAACGAGTTGAGGATGATCGGCAATGGCTTCATGAGCGGGCTGGATGCGGAGACCGAGGCCTTGGTCTGCGTGCCGGCGACCCTGCTTCACCAGGCCGCCGAGATCCTTTCGCGCACGCCGGTCCGCGCCGGCGGCGAGGACTGCCATCCCAAGGAGAGCGGCGCCTACACCGGCCAGATTTCGGCCGAGATGCTGAAGGATGCCGGCGCGAGTCACGTGATCGTCGGCCATTCCGAACGGCGCGAGCAATGCGGCGACGACGATGCGATCGTCCATGCCAAGGCGTCGGCTGCCTGGCGGGCAGGGTTGGCGGCCGTCGTATGCATCGGCGAGACGCGCGCCGAACGCGAGGCAGGCGCGACGCTCGATATCTTGTCGCGCCAGCTCGACGGTTCGGTACCGCCGAGCGCCACCTCCGCCAATACGATCATCGCCTATGAGCCCGTTTGGGCGATCGGCACCGGCCTGACGCCGACCGCCGCCGACGTTGCCGAGGCGCATGCGCATATCCGCGGCAAGCTGACCGCCATGCTCGGTGACTCCGCGGCCAGGATGCGCATTCTCTACGGCGGTTCGGTCAAGCCTTCCAATGCGGTGGAACTGCTTGGCGTCGAGAATGTCGATGGCGCGCTGGTCGGGGGCGCGAGCCTCAAGGCGGCGGACTTCCTCGCCATTGCGGAAGCCTATATGCACATGTCGTAGCCGCGGGCGCTTATCGGAACGGCGGGGAGGCGGCCCAAATCGTTGCAACGGCCGGATTGCTCCCCATATTCCCGGCCACGGGCTTGGAAATGCCGCCAAAGCATTGTAAGGAGCCGCCTCCAAATCACCGGTCGTATGCGCGGCCGCGCAAGGCCTCGCCAGGATAAATTATGGAAACCGTACTGATCGTCATCCACCTCATGGTCGTGCTCGCCCTTGTCGGAGTGGTGCTGCTGCAGCGCTCCGAAGGTGGCGGTCTCGGCATTGGCGGCGGTTCCGGTTTCATGACGGCGCGGGGCGCCGCCAATGCGCTTACCCGCGCGACGGCAATCCTGGCCGCGGCCTTTTTCGTGACCTCGCTCGCCCTGTCCATCCTCGCCCGCTACGGCGAGAAGCCGACCGACATCCTCAATCGCGCTCCGGCGTCGGGCGTGCTTAATCAACTGCCGGGCGCGAACGGTCCGGTGGGCGGCACTGCGCCCGCGGCTCCGTCGGGCGGCACGACGACCACGACTCCGCTTTCGAACGGCGCCGCGACGACAGCTCCGGCCACTGCGCCCGTCACGCCGGCGCCCGCGAATCCGGCCACGCCGCCGGCCGCGAATGGCGTCACCTTGCCGGTCACCCCGCAGGTTCCGAACCAGTAGCCGGCCAAGCATTGCCGCCGCGATTCTGTTGTTGTTTGAACACAGTCGCGGCAAATGCCGCTTGATCACGAAGATTCAACCGGGCGTAACCTGTCGCTCAGCTTGAGCGGCCCACCGCTAATCGACTATAGATTGCGCGCGGCACTTTCGGCGTCCTTGGGGGGCGCCGGGCGACGCCGTGGGCAACAAGCATTGAACGATCGGATCTTCGCCATGCAGCTTCGCAGCTTCATTCTTTTGGGATTCTGTGCCGTATTCGGCATGGGTTCAGCAGCCTTTGCCTCGCCGGCAAACCTGGCCGCTTCGCCGTCGGTCGAGAAAACCGACGCCATCAACGTCGCAGCCAAGAGCGACGCATCGCAGCTGAAGCTTCTCAAAAAGAAGAAAAATCCAACCTCGGACGACCTCGCCCAGATCGGCAAGCTCGAGTCCAAGATCGCCGCTGACAAGGAAGCGGCCAAGGAAAAGGCACTCGAAGCCCGCAAGATGGCGATGCGCGAGGCGGCCAAGGCCAAAGCCGACGCGGCGCGTCAGGAATGGCTGGCCAAGAAGGGTTCGGCAGCATCAACGGAAGTGGCCGACGCAAAGCCGGTGAAGAAGATCACCAAGATCATCGCACCGCTGGAATCTCTGACCCCGATTGCGCCGATCCAGACCGACGAACCAATCTCGGATGAAGCCATGAACATTGCGGCCACCGGCAACAATGGCGAGCTGCGCAGCGAGCAGCCGGGACAGAAGCAGGCCAGCAGCGGCGGGCTGTTCGCCGG
>NZ_RZSL01000548.1:0-4020 GCF_003997355.1 Mesorhizobium sp. M1E.F.Ca.ET.041.01.1.1
CCGGAGGACAGCGTCGCGCTCCTGATGCCGGGGATGACGAAGGGCAGCGGCACCGTCACCGGCAGGTCGAGGAACGGCGTCGCGCCTTTCTCGAAGCCGAGCGGGGAGGCATCCATGTCGCGGTAGCTGACCGACACGGCCTGGTAGATTTCGGTCTGCTCCAGCGTTCGGCTTCCGGCGGAGCCCAGCGAGACGACGAGATCCGGCAGCGCGCCCGCCGCCTTCAACGTCGCAAGCTCGGCGCCCAGCCGCACGCCGGCCTCGACCGGGCCGACGCCGGTCATCAGCGGCGTGAACAGCTTTTGGAGATGCGGGCCGTATTCGGCCTCCGCCGCCATGACGACAAGAACGGATTTGTCTCCTATCCGCGCAGCGGTTGCCATGGATCACCCTTCTATCCCGTCGCGGCCGACCACCGTCATCATCGTGCCGGTCATGGTGGCGATCAGCTTGGCCTCGCCATCGGCGGCGAAGGCGTAGGCCTGGCCGTCGGCAACGATGATGGTGCGGCCGGGCTTGGTCACCGAACCGCGGAACAGGAAGCGCTCGCCCCTGCCCGGCGCGAGCAGGTTGACCTTGAATTCGATGGTCAGCACGCTGGAATTCTGCGGCATCAGCGAGAACGCGGCATAGCCGCAGGCCGAATCCAGCGCGGTCGAGATGACGCCGGCATGCAGGAAGCCGTACTGTTGCGTCAGCTCGGCGGCGTAAGGCATCTCGATCTCGATAATGCCGGGCGTGACCAGCGTCAGTTCCGCGCCGATGGTGGCCATCGCTTTCTGACGGGCAAAGGAAGTCCTGACGCGATCCTCATAGTCGGGAGCGGGTACGATCTTGGCTGCCATGGGCCTTCGCCTTCACTTTTGCTGGCGAAGCTTATTGCAGAGGCACGCAGGACAGGCAATCTCTTATGTTGCAGCGCAGCAAAATGCCGGCTGCCTCAGGCGGCCCTGCGCAGAGCGTGAAAATAAAATCCGTCGGTGCCGCTGAGCGCCGGCGACAGCGAGATGCCGCCGGCGTCGGCGATGCGCGCGGCGCCTTCGTGGCCGGGGAAATGGCTGTTCCAGAGCTGGCGATGATCGACCGGCGCAAAGTCGCCGTGGCGCCCGCGGAAGGCCGCGACCTGCTCGCCGTTCTCGGCATCGAATACCGAGCAGGTGATGTAGACCAGCAGTCCGCCGGGTTTGACGAAGGCCTGCGCCGCGTCGAGGATCGCCTGCTGCTCGCCCTTGCGGGCATCGAGCTGCCTGTCGGTCAGCCGCCATTTGGCGTCGGGCCGCCGCCGCCAGGTGCCGCTGCCGGTGCAGGGCGCGTCGATCAGCACGATATCCATATGACTGGCCAGCGGCGTGAGTTCCGCGGGTTTGCTGACGATTTGGATGTTGCGGCTGTGCGCGCGGCGAATGCGCTCGAAGATCGGCGCCAGCCGCACCTTCTCCGCATCATGGGCAAAGAGCTGGCCTGTATTGCCCATCTCGGCCGAGAGCGCCAGCGTCTTGCCGCCGGCGCCGGCGCAATAGTCGAGCACCTGCATGCCGGGCATGGCACCGGCAAGTACCGCGGCAAGCTGCGAGCCCTCGTCCTGCACTTCGAACCAGCCTTTCTGGAAGGCGGGCTCGGCCTGCACGTTCGGATGCCTGCCGTCACCGTCGATCGGCGGGATGCGGATGCCGTGCGGCGCAATCGCGGCGGGCGCCGCACCCGTGCCCTCGAGCTCGGCCAGCACCCTGCCGCGATCGGACAGCAAGGCATTGACCCTGAGGTCCAGCGGCGGGCGCATGGCGAGAGCCGCACCCTCCTCGACCCAATCCTCGCCATAGGCCTGTTCGAGCAGCGGCGCGCACCAGTCCGGAACATCGGCCCGCACGGCGTCAGGCGCATCGGCCGGCAGGCGTCCGGCAACCGCTTTCAATTCGGTGGCGCTGAGCAGAGGCGGCGCGAACTTGTCGCCGTCGAGCGCGTCGTTGAGCGACTGCGCCGTCTGGCCCCATTCGAGCAGCAGCGCGCCGAAGCCGATGGCGCGCGGCGTGTCCTCACCGAAGAGCCAGCCGGCCGAGCGCTTGCGGCGCAGCGCGTCGTAGACGATGTTGCCGATCGCCGCCCTGTCGCCGCCGCCGGCGAAGCGGTGCGACAGGCCCCAGTCGCGCAAGGCGTCGGCCACCGGGCGGTGCCGCCGGCCGATGTCTTCCAGAACTTCGATGGCCGCCGCCAGCCTTCCGCCCAGTCTCATTCCTGCTTCCGTCAACCGTTGCTTTCGGCCCTGCTCATAGAGCCTTTCCTGCCCAGATTGAAACAGTTCTGTTGCGATGAGGCCAAAACGATCTGCGCAATGCCATCCTGAGAGCGAAAAACGGAACGCTTTTTTCGAGCAGTCGACCGCCGGCGGAAAACAAGAACAAATCGACCGAAACATGAAATGTTTCTAATGTTTCGGTTGGCGGATACAAGCAAGTCTCCTGGCTTAATCTCTCAGCTTTCCAAGTTTTGCCGCCAGGAATACTCTTTCGCCTGTGATTCGCGGCGCGGGCAACGCGGTTTGACGAATCCCTTTGAGGAGAGGGCAATGAAGACTTATCTGGCGGAAGTTCTAGGCACGTTCTTGTTGGTGTTCATCGGCACGGCCTCCGTGGTCACGGGCGGTTTCGGCGGCGCGCTCCCGCTCGGCCAGGAAGGCATCGGCCTGGCGTTCGGCATCGGCCTGATCGCGGCGGCCTATGCGATTGGCCCGATCTCGGGCGCGCATCTCAACCCGGCGGTGACGCTCGGCGTGTTCCTTGCGGGACGGATGCCAGCCAAGGATGTCGTCCCTTACTGGATCGCGCAGATCATCGGCGCCATCATCGCGTCGCTTGCGCTGTGGATCATCGTCACCGGCCAGGCCGGCGGCCACACCGGCGGCTTCGGCGCCAATGGCTGGGACGAGGCAAAATGGGGCATGAGCTCGGCCTTCCTGTGGGAGCTGATCGGCACCTTCACCTTCGTCACGGTGATCCTCGGCGTCACCAACGCCAAGCACACGACGGCCTTTGCGGGCCTGGTCATCGGCCTGACGTTGGCAGGAATTCACTTCGCCATGATCCCGGTGACCGGCACCTCGGTGAACCCTGCCCGCTCGATCGGCCCGGCGCTGTTTTCGGGCGGAGCCGCGCTCAGCCAGCTCTGGCTGTTCATCGTCGCGCCGCTGATCGGCGGGGCGATCGCCGGCGTCGTAGCCAAGGCCGGCATCTTCGAAAAGGACTGAGCTTTATTGAACTCAACGCAAAAAGGCGCGGGTCATGCCCGCGCCTTTTCACCTGGGAGGATGAGCCCTTACTTCGCGGCGATCTCGAAGCGATCGAGGTTCATCACTTTCGTCCACGCCTTGACGAAGTCCTTGACGAACTTCTGCTTGGCGTCGGCCGAGCAATAGACCTCGGCAAAAGCACGCAGCTGCGCGTGCGAGCCGAAGATCAGGTCGGCGCGGGTGCCGGTCCACTTGACCGCCTTGGTCTTGCGGTCGCGCGCCTCGTAGACCTCGTCCGAGCCCGGCTCGGAACCCGCAGCCGGACCCCATATGGTCGCCATGCTGAGCAGGTTGACGAAGAAGTCGTTGGTCAGCGTGCCGGGCTTGTCGGTGAAGACACCGTGCTTGGAGCCACCTGCGTTGGCGCCGAGCACGCGCAGGCCGCCGACCAGCACCGTCATTTCCGGCGCCGTCAGCGTCAGGAGCTGTGCGCGGTCGACCAGCATCGCCTCGACCGACATCGGCAGCTTGCCGCGGGCATAGTTGCGGAAGCCGTCGACCTTCGGCTCCAGCGCTGCGAACGACTCGACATCCGTCTGCTCCTGCGAGGCGTCCATGCGGCCGGGCGTGAACGGCACCTTCACCTCATTGCCGCCGTCCTTCGCCGCCTTCTCGACCGCGGCGACGCCGCCAAGCACGATAAGGTCGGCAAGCGAGACCTTCTTGTCGCCGGCCTGCGCCGCGTTGAACTCCTTCTGGATGGCTTCGAGCTTCTCCAGCACCTTGGACAACTGAGC
>NZ_RZSL01000549.1:0-4015 GCF_003997355.1 Mesorhizobium sp. M1E.F.Ca.ET.041.01.1.1
CCCAAGAGACCAGTCAAAACGAGGACGCCGCAGCGCCCAAGGCGAGCCGTTCTTGTCATGCATTCCTCCCAGATTTCTGATCTGGCCGTGCAAGACCGAGGCGGAAAAAATGCTTGTCGCGCGGCCAGTTGCCGCCTCATCCCCGCTGGAACAGGATTGATGCTAGTCCTTTCTCGAGCTCCGGAAAAGCATCATTTAGAGGAAGCTAATGGCCTAAGACTTTTGACCCAACCTGGAGTCCCGCAAAAACAAAAAACGGCCTCTTCCGAGGCCGTTTTGCTTGGTGGAGTTGATCCGCCGGAAGCGGTTCTTCTCAGGTGAGCGGCGAAAGCTGGATCTCGACGCGCCGGTTCTGGGCGCGGCCCTGAGCCGTCGCGTTGGACGCGATCGGACGCGTCTTGCCGAAGCCGGTGACGGCGAAGCGGCGGGAATCGACGCCCTGGCCGGACAGATAATTGGCGACCGCGAGCGCGCGGCGCTGCGACAGGTCGAAATTGTGTTCGTCGCCGCCGGTCGAATCGGTGTGGCCGAAGACGTCGACGGTGGTCTGGCGGAACTTGTTCAGCACCAGCGCCACCGAGTTCAGCACCGGATAGAAGCCGGGCTTCACCGCGTCCTGGTCGACGTTGAAGGTGATGTCGGACGGCATGTTGAGGATGATCTGGTCGCCGCTGCGGGTGACGCTCACTCCGGTGCCCTGCAACTGACGACGGAGTTCAGCTTCATTCTGGTCCATCGTCGCGCCGATCGCGCCACCGGCAAGCGCGCCGATACCCGCGCCGATCAGCGCGTTGCGGCGATCATTGCCGCCGGCGAGCAGACCGAGGCTGGCACCCGCCAGAGCGCCGAGGCCGGCGCCGGCCGCCGTGTTGGAGATCTTCTGGTCGCCAGTATACGGATCGGTGGTGGTGCAGGCGCTCACGAGCACAGCCGTCGCCACGACGACGAGCACGGTCTTCTTCATAAGATGGTCCCTCTCCAAATCGCGGCCTTTGCGGCCGCGCCAAATCAGCCCTTCCAGATGCCTTGTAACATGAATTGCGGCAAAAAGCGGAACGGCAAAGCGCTACCAGAGGTTCTTGCCGTCGATCACCACCACTTCGACCTTGTCCAGGTCGAAATCGTCGAACAGGCGGGAGTTGACGCTGATTTTCGGGTTGTCAAAGTCGGGCTCACCGGTCGACCAGTCGGGGGTTTCGGTGAAGGTGCCGCAGCCGCAGACGGCGCAGAAGCCATGTTTGATGGTTTTCGAGCCCCAGCGGTAGAAGGAGACGTTTTCAGGCGGGCTGGTGAGCTTGAATTGCGACGGGACGTAGTAGGCCCAGAGCGACCCGCGCTTGGAACAGAATGAGCAGGTGCATTGCGTCACGGTTTGCGGCGCTTGCGAAACCTCGAATGTCGTCGCCTTGCAATGGCAGCTTCCCTTGATGACCATGAACGCATTCCTCTTCGTTGTCCGCCGCCCTCCGCGGCAAGGCAACATAAAGAAACGCTACTGGCAACCGGCTGTCGGCAGACTTGCCTGCCATCGCATCCCAGGAATGCAACTCTCAGAACGTCTCGTCGCTCAATAGGATCGCGGCGGCACGAACAGACAGATAGTCTTGCCGGCGTCGAGGCCCGCCTGATGCGCGCACCAGTGGAATTCGCCGTCGGGCGAGTCCTTGACGCGCTTGTCGGTCATCGGAACGACCTCCCCCGTGCCGGCTATCACGTAACCCTCAGGCTTTTCCAGCACTTCGCCTGTGTGGGTCGTGCGGCAATCATAGTTCGCGCAGCACGCGAATGGATAACTCCAGCCCTGCGGCATCGCAGCCGTGGGTTTGGCGTCGTGCGCGACGGCAGTGGCGGTCAGCATCACCGTCCCGACCGTGGCGAACAGGGAAAACAGGAGTCGGCCGGCCGGGCGAACGGCTCGGGCCGATCTTGACTTGGCAGCAGGCATCGAAGCGTTCCTTTCGAGCATCAAGCGTTTTTCCGCTTGCCCGTTCCCGGAACGTGTCTTCCCAGTGGCCGGATCGTCAGTCGCAGATATGCCGCGTCCGGCCATAAATGCTTCTATCCCCCAGCCCAAATGCTGAGCTGATTCCTTGGCCGGCGCAAGAAGTGGGCGCGCCCTCGGATCGCACCGGGGCTTCAGCATCGGCCACAGAAAAGGGTGCGCCGACTTGGTTAACGAAGCCGGCGACCAGGGTGCCTAAGAACGAAATTCCGCTGACGGAGGTTCCGGCCGTCAGCCGGTGACATGTTCACGATATTGCGGCAGGTCGTCCGTAATCGTGAACCATGGCGCCTTGGAACCGACGAAGATGTGTGCATTCGGGCGAATGCCTGGATCGTCCGTCAACGTCCCCATGGCGACATGGACGTAGGCGCCGTCCCGCACCAATGAATAGAGCAGCGAACCGCATTGCCCGCAATGCGCGTCGTGGCCGCTTGCATCGCCGTGGATCAGCAAGCTGCCGTCGCCCGCGGTGAGACGAAACTTGCCGCGCTCGATGCCGGCGAAGGGCTTGAAGGCGGAACCGGTGGTGCGGCGGCAGTTCGAGCAATGGCAATTCGCCGCGTAGGCGAATTCATCGGCCACCTCATAACGAACCTGACCGCAGAAGCACTTTCCGGCAAGCGTGCGAACGCCTGTCTTTTCAGGATTTGCCAAGATCTTCCTCCTGCTAGCTGCCACCCGCCAGAAGGTCAGCTTTCCCGGGAAAGTGCTTGTTTTTGCGGGATTCCGAACGAAAACCGCTGCGCACTTTTCCTGGGATTGCTCTAATCCAGATCAGCCACCGCCTCGCCGGCGCCACCCTCGATGCGATGCGACAGCGAAGCTTCCATGAACTCGTCGAGGTCGCCGTCAAGCACGCTTGACGGGCTGGTGTTTTCGACGCCGGTGCGCAGATCCTTCACCAACTGATAGGGCTGCAGCACGTAGGAACGGATCTGGTGGCCCCAGCCGATGTCGCTCTTCGAAGCCTCGGTGGCGTTCGCCACGGCCTCGCGCTTCTTCAGCTCTTCTTCGTAGAGCCGGGAGCGCAGCATCTCCCACGCCTTGGCGCGGTTCTTGTGCTGCGAGCGTTCGGCCTGGCAGGCAACCGCGATGCCGGTCGCGAGATGGGTGATGCGAACCGCCGAGTCGGTCGTATTGACGTGCTGGCCGCCGGAGCCGGAGGAACGATAGGTGTCGATGCGCACGTCGGATTCGGAGACGTTGATCTCGATCGTGTCGTCGATGACCGGATAGACCCAGACGCTGGCGAAGGAGGTGTGGCGGCGCGCATTGCTGTCATAAGGCGAGATGCGCACCAGGCGATGAACGCCGGATTCCGTCTTCAGCCAGCCATAGGCGTTGTGGCCCTTGATCAGCACGGTGGCGGACTTGATGCCAGCCTCTTCGCCTTCATGGACTTCCAGTACCTCGACCTTGAAGCGGCGCCGTTCGGCCCAGCGCGTATACATGCGCAAAAGCATCGAGGCCCAGTCCTGGCTCTCGGTGCCGCCGGCGCCGGCATGGATTTCGAGATAGGTGTCGTTGGCGTCGGCCTCGCCCGACAGCAGCGTCTCGACCTGGCGGGCCTTGGCCTCGCCCTGCATCGACCGCAATGCGTCTTCGGCTTCGGCGACGACGCTCTCGTCGCCCTCTTCCTCGCCAAGCTCGATAAGGCCGATATTGTCTTCCAGCGCCTGGGTCAGCCCTTTGACCGCCGCGATGCCTTCCTCCAGGCCCTGGCGTTCCCGCATCAGCTTCTGCGCTTCGATTGGGTCGTTCCAGAGGCTGGAATCCTCGGCGCGCGAGTTCAGGTACTCAAGCCGCTTGATGGCCTGATCCCAGTCAAAGATGCCTCCTCAGCAGGGTTATCGCCTGCCTTATTTCGTCGACAATGTTGAGCGTTTCCGCGCGCATGGTTTTGGGTTCTGTCCTGTTGTTCTGCTTCTTGTCCGGAATAGGCGCGATACATAGGCACGGCACCGCCGCCTGTAAAGCGAAATGGGCTTTACAGGCGGCGGTGCCGTGCCT
>NZ_RZSL01000054.1:0-12464 GCF_003997355.1 Mesorhizobium sp. M1E.F.Ca.ET.041.01.1.1
GGCGTGCAGCGCGCCGCGATAGGAGTCGCGCAGGTAGCCCAGCGTGGCGTCGGCATCGGCCGGCTTGCCGAACAGATAGCCCTGGCCGCCGGCGCAGCCGAACTGGACGAGGCGGTCGGCCTGCGCTTCCTCTTCGATGCCTTCGGCGACCACATCCATGCCGAGCCCTTCGCACATGGCGAGAATGGCGCGGATGATGTGCTCCGACGGCCGGTCGTCGAGAATGGAGGAGACGAAGGCGCGGTCGATCTTCAGCTTGTCGAAATGGAATTCGCGCAGGCGTCCGAGCGACGACTGGCCGGTGCCGAAATCGTCGAGCGAGACGCGGATGCCGACGCGACGCAGGTCTCCGACGATCTTTTCGGCCGAAGCCGGATCGGTCATCAAGCCGGTTTCGGTGATCTCGATCTCCAGCCGGCTCGGATCGAAGCCGGTGCGGTCGAGGATCGCCAGGATATGCAGGCCGGTGTTCTGGTCGACGAGCTGCGACGGCGACAGATTGAAGGACAGGAACAGGTCCTTCGGCCAGTTGCGGGCAGCCTCGGTCGCCTTGCGCAGGACGAGCTGCGACAGCGGACCGATGATGCCGCGCTCCTCGGCGATGGGAATGAAGACACTCGGCGGCACCGTGCCGAGATCACGATCGGTCCAGCGGGCCAGCGTCTCGAAGCCGATGGTGCGGCGACTGTTGAGATCGACGATCGGCTGGAAATGCGGCTCGACCTCGCCCGCCGAGACGGCGCGGCGCAGCGCCTGCTCGATACGGGTGACGCGCTTGGCGGCCTCCTCCATCTCGCGGGTGTAGACGACGACGCGGCCGCGGCCCGAACGCTTGGCGTGGTAGAGCGCGGTCTCGGCCTTGTTGATCAGGATCTCGGTGGTCTCGTCGCCGGAATAGAACAGCGAGCAGCCGACCGAGGCCGACAATCTCGCGGTGCGCTCGCCGACGTCGTAGGGCGCCGACAGGATCTCGATCAGCATGCGCGACTTCTCGGCCGCCTGCTCCTCGCTGAACACCATCGGATAGAGATAGGCGAACTCGTCGGCGCCGATACGGCAGACGGTGGAATAGCCGTCCATCGAGGCGCGCAGGCGCATCGCCACCTGGATCAGGATGTCGTCGCCGGCCTTGTGACCGAACAGGTCGTTGATCGGCTTGAAGCCGTCCAGATCGAGGATGCCGACGGTGAAGGGCGCGGGATCGTCGGCGCGATCGCTGATCAGGCGATCGACCTTGTCGAAGAAGCGACGATGGTTGCCAAGCCCGGTCAGCGGATCGGTGAAGGCCAGATCCGAGTTTTCCCTGCCTGGCTGCCCGGTGCCAAACGTCGTTTGCATCATGTCCCTGTTGTGATGGCGGTATTTATCTTCAGACTGGCAGCAAAGCGTTTAGGAAAGGTATCGGAAAAATCGATTTTTCAATGGCCTCAAAAGTCCGCACGGCCCTTAAAGCACGTGGCGCTGAAACGGATCAGGCGACGCACTTCAAGCCTTTGTTTTGGTGCATGTCGTTGCCCCAAAACCGCTGCGCACGTTTGGGCGACATGCATTAGCCGGCTTGCCTGACGCGATAGAGCTCGATCGGGCTGCCTTTCGTCTCGGCGACCGGCTCCAGCCAGTCCGGAACACTGCCCTGGAGCAGGCCGGAAAGGAAGCCGCGCGGCGCCCTTTTGGCCAGCATGGCGTTTTCGCCGCTGCCGCGGCAGACCGCCACCAGGCCGACGCGATGCGCCTCCACGATTTTGCGTGCCGCGTCCGGCGTGCCGAGAAACGCGTCCAGCACCAGAAGATTGCCGGCGACATTGCGGTGGTAGGGACCGGCAAAGACCCGATGCCCCGAAAAGGCCAGGATCGGCGACCCCAGATTGGACGTCGCCAGCACGCTGGTTTCAGGCATGCGGCCGAACGCCGCGAAGCTGGCCGTCTTCTCGCAACCCTTGTCGGTGCTGCTTTCGTCCGCGGCAGAGGTGTTTTTTTCCAATGCTATCGAGGTCGCCGCGGCGGCGCCTATCCAAACCGGATTGATCGATACAAGCCAGACCGCACCAAGGCGCAGAGCCACTGCCAGCGAGGAATTGGTTTCGGCCCGCGCGCGCCATTTCGCGATCCAGGCGGACAGCGGGATCACGCCAAAGGCGATCGAGAATGTCGAGCCGCGCACCTGCCAGACCGCAACGCCGAAGGCGACGACGAGCAGCGCGCCGACAAGGCTGTCCTGCCGGCGCCACCCGCCACGGCCCAGACGCAGCGCCATCAGAAAAATCGCCACCAGCGGCGTCCCATAGCGCGCCGCCACGAGCGCAGGCTTGTCGACAACCAGCGCAAACAGCGACTGGGCTTCCGTGATGTGATCCAGCCACAATTGCTTGAGACGCGGGTCGAGGCTGGCATAGGGCGCCGTCAGGCATTGCGGGAACAGCGCCAGCATGACCAGCCCGATGGCCGCCGCCAACACGGCGAGCGACGCCAGACGATGCCGCCGGCCGCGAGCGGCGAGCCCGCTCGTGGCAACAGCCGAGAGCCCGATACCGGCGATGGCGGCGGCGACGAACTGCACCGTCGAGAAGGCGTCGCATCGCGCCTCGCCCCATGCCGAGGCCGGGATGGTGGCCAGGAAGACAAGCGTCGAGACACCGGCGAAGCCCAGTCCGAAATCCCTGGCGATCGCGCGCTCGCCGCTCTCGTCGACCATGAAAAGCAGCGCCACGCAGACGCCGATGGTGGCGACATAGGGCACGGTTTCCATGCCGACGGCGAGCGTCAGCGCGGCGCAGAGGCCGGAAACAAACGCGGCTGCCCGATGCGCCGGGGCCTCGAGCAGCAATGCGAGGCTCGCCATGGTCAGCATCAGCTGGACATTGTGATGGTCGAGCGCGCCGGGCGAATAGATGCCGAGGAAATAATAGGCGGCGGCGCCGATCAGGATCGCGGGCACCACCGCGCCCCGGCCGGCGAACATGCGCGCCGCGCGGGCAGTGAAGAACAGCGTCGAGCAAAACAGCAGCGCCGGCCAGAGCACCTGCGCGATCTTCTCGGCAAGGGGCGTGCTGCTGGTCAGCGCCGAAGCGGCCAGAATGATGGCGGCGATCGGCGCGTCGACCAGCCGGGACCAGTGCATGACGAAGCCGCCTTCCAGGCCCATCCTGTACTGGTGCAGATCGAACCAGCCCTGGCCGTTGAGCAGATCGCGGACCTCGACCAGCCGCAGCAGATTGTCATTGTCGACATCGGCCAGCGCGCCGAAGCCCATCCATGCGCTGAACGCGAACGCAGCCAGCGTTGCAAGCAACGCCAGCATGAAATCGTGCTTCCGGGTGGCGACGCCGTCCTCGGCTGTGCCCATCGTCGAAACCTTCGGAGGTAGAGGGCTTAAACCTAGCCTTAACGGCTTCAATAAATAGTAAAGCGGCCCGGAGACGCCGGCATCGGGGCCAGCATTGGCGCGACCGATGGGCATGGGCCGGGCGCCGGAGACAGACATGCCGCATGAAGTCCGCAACGAGCCGGCGATTGCCGTGCTCCTGCCGTGCTACAATGAAGAACTGACCATCGGCGAGGTCGTGCGGCGCTTCCGCGACACGCTGCCTTCCGCGGCGATCTATGTCTACGACAACAATTCGAAGGATCTGACGGCGCTCAGGGCCCGCTCCGCCGGCGCGATCGTCGTGCGAGAACCGCGCCAGGGCAAGGGCAATGTGGTGCGCCGCATGTTCGCCGACATCGACGCCGACATCTATGTGATGGCCGACGGCGACGGCACCTATGCGCCGGAAGATGCGCCGCAACTGATCAACACGCTTTTGACCGAGCGCTGCGACATGGTGGTCGGCACCAGGCGCGGCGTGACCGACGACGCCGGCCGCTCCGGCCATGCCTTCGGCAACCGCCTCTTCAACCGACTCTACAAGGGCCTGTTCGGCGCCGACTTCACCGACATCTTTTCCGGTTACCGGGTCTTTTCGCGGCGCTTCGTCAAGAGTTTCCCGGCGGTTTCCGGCGGCTTCGAGATCGAGACCGAAATGTCGGTCCACGCCTCGCAGCTCAAGCTGCCGGTGAGCGAGATGGCGCTCGATTACGGCCGCCGCCCCGAAGGCTCGTCGTCGAAGCTGTCGACCTTTCGTGACGGCGCCAGGATCCTATGGATGTTCGCCATGCTGATGAAGGAAACGCAGCCGCTGCGTTTCTTCGGCACCTTTGCCCTGTTCTTCCTGGCGGCCAGCATCGGCCTGATGATACCGGTGCTGATCGAATTCGCCGAGACGGGACTGGTGCCGCGCTTGCCGACCTGGGTGCTGTCGGTCGGCTTGCTGCTGTTGTCCATGCTGGCGGCCGTAACCGGGCTGATCCTCGATTCGGTGTCGCGCGGCCGCGCCGAACAGAAGCGCATCTTCTATCTTTCGATCCCGTCCGGCCGCATCGAGCGCCGCGCCGGCGGGCAGGCGCCCCTGAAGAGCGAGCCGGGCAAGCCCTCGCGGGCGGCCTGATGGGCAGGCTTGCCCGCTTCGTCCTTGCCGGCGGCATCGGCTTCGTCGCCGACGCGGCAGCGCTCTGGCTGCTGCTTTCGGTCACGCCGCTCGGACCGTTGATCGCGCGCGTGCTTTCGATCTGCTTCGCGCTCTGCGTCACCTGGCAGATCAACCGCCACCTGACCTTCTCGCCGTCGAGCCGGGGCATGGCGCGAGAGGGCGCGCGCTACGGCGGCGTCGGCATCGCCACCAGCGTCGTCAACTATCTCGTCTACTGCGCCATCCTGTTCGCGCTGCCTTCCGTGCCGCCGCTGGCGGCGCTGGCGATCGCCTCGCTGGTTGCGATGGCGCTGTCCTTCCTCGGCTATTCCCGGCTGGTCTTCGACCGCTGAGCTTCTGCACCAAGCAAGCACGATTGGCAGACGCCGCCGAGTTCCTTATATCGACGGCAGAGTTCGGAGACCGAAAATGCCGCTGAAAATCGCCGTCCAGATGGACCATGTCTCGACCGTGTCGATCGCCGGCGACACCTCTTTCGCGCTGTCGCTGGAGGCGCAGCGGCGCGGCCACAAGCTCTTCCACTACACACCCGACCGGCTGTCGATGCGCGACGGCAAGGTGTTCGCGCGCGTCGAGGCGATGCAGGTGCGCGACGAGAAGGGCAACCACTATTCGCTGGGCGAGCCGGTGCGCACCGATCTTGCGGAGATGGACGTGGTGCTGCTCAGGCAGGACCCGCCCTTCGACATGAACTATATCACCACCACCCACATTCTGGAGCGCATCCATCCGAAGACGCTGGTGGTCAACGACCCGGCCTGGGTGCGCAACAGCCCCGAAAAGATTTTCGTCACCGAGTTTCCGGACCTGATGCCGGAGACGCTGATCACCAAGGATCCCCAAGAGGTTGCCGCCTTCCGCAGGGAGTTCGGCGACATCATCGTCAAGCCGCTCTACGGCAATGGCGGCGCCGGCATATTCCACCTGCACGAGGCCGACCGCAACCTCGCCTCGCTGCTCGAGATGTTCGGCCAGTTGTTCCGCGAGCCTTATATCGTGCAGCGCTATCTCAAGGACGTGCGCAAGGGCGACAAGCGCATCATCCTGATCGACGGCGAGCCGGTGGGCGCCATCAACCGCGTGCCGGCCGAGCACGATTCGCGCTCCAACATGCATGTCGGCGGCCGCGCCGAGAAGACCGAGCTGACGAAGCGCGAACGCGAGATCTGCGCCCGCATCGGACCGGCGCTGAGGGAACGCGGCTTCATCCTGGTCGGCATCGACGTGATCGGCGACTGGATGACCGAGATCAACGTGACCTCGCCGACCGGCATTCGCGAGGTGCAGCGCTTTGGCGGGGCGGATATTGCCGCCCTGTTCTGGGATTGCGTGGAGGGGAAGCGGGCCTAAGGCACCCGGATCGGTCCGCCAAGATCGCCTCGCCGCGCTTAGAGCAGCCCGCTTTGCTGGCCCAGATCGCGTAGCAACTTCTGGTCATCGGATCGCATTCTGTTTGCCCGAATGAACAACTCGTTTCCGTTTTCCGGGCTTTCACTGTTGACCAGTTGAGCCAATTGTTTCGCCTCTTCGGTCCGGCCGGCTGCGGTCAGCGCCAAGACCGCAACACGCCTCACATGGGCGTGAGCGTTGCGATGGAGCGTTGCGCGCAAGGCCCAGGCAGCAGCCTCGTCGGCTCTTCCGAGTCGCAGCAGGGAAACGGCGCGCACCGCTTGGTTAGGAGCGAGGAAGGGGTCGAATGGCGAGAGTTCTCTTGCATGATCGGCTGCCTGAATGGCCGTCTCGGCATCCCCAGAGTGAGCTTGAATGAAGGCACGCGAGTAATGCCCAAAAGCATATGAAGGACTGAGGACGGTCGCGTACTCCAGAGCCTCGATGGCTTCCTCGCGCGCACCGATGATCCAGAGGGCGCGCCCGAGAGCGCAATGTGCGGCGGGGTCGTGTGGATCGATCTCCACCGCGCGGGCCGCAAGATCGTGAGCGATCCGGCCTTCCTCGGAGAGATGCGACGGATCAAACAGATACGCTTTCAAAAAATGTGTGAACGAGAGACTCGCATAAGGAGGTGCAAAGTGCGGGTCGAGGTGGATCGCCGCCTTGAACAGATTCTCGGCGACCGTATTGTCCTGACCGGTGAACATGTGCATGTGCCACAGGCCGCGATGATAGGCCTGCCATGCGTCCAACTCATGAATAGGTCGCCGGACTGCTATATTGCGCTCAGCGAGATTGACCTCGCCAGCTACCAGCGTGGCGATCTCGTCAGCCAGACTCTGTCCGAACTGCGAGATGGATGCGAGAGGCTTCGAGAATATTTCGGAAAAAAGCACATGGCCGTCGTCGGCCGCGATCAACTCGACATCGACCCGAAGGATCGATCCGTCGAGCGTGATGTTGCCGGCGCAGACATAGTCGCAGCGAAGCAGCCGGGCGGCCTCCAGCCTGCTCAGGCCGACCGCCGACAAAGCCTGCAGCGAGTTCGCGGCGATGACGAAGACGGTTCGCAGTCGGGCAACATCGCGGATGATGTCCCGCAGCAACCCGTCCCTCAAAACATATAGGTGCGGGGAAGCAATATCCTCGAGCGCGAACGGCAGCACCGCGACCGCGGGCCTGTCGCGCCCCGAGATGCGGGCCGACTGCGCTTCGGCCGATTGGGCCGACCCCACAAGAGGCACTGTCGATCTGCTTTCATCCACCAATAAGTCGAACGCGCGCCGCAACGATCGTTCACCGAGCAGATCCGCATCGACCTGGGGCGTTAGAAGCAAATCGAGCCGAGCTTCCGACGGGAGACCTTGTTCCCCGAAGTTTTGCGACCTTGCTAGAGGTTCTGCGCTGTCTCCATCATTACCGCGACCGTTCGCTTGGTCCTGCGATTGAAGCGTTAACATGTAGCCGCGCTTTGCGACCGTCTTGATGAGGGTTGCCCGCTCGTCGCCAAGAACGTTTCGAAGGTCGCGGATCGTCTGCGTCAATGCGTCGTCAGTTACGACAAGACCTTTCCACACGACCTCAAATATCTCATCTCGGCTGACCACGCGGTTTGCGTGCTCAACGAGAAAGACCAACAGCGAAAACGTCCTCGCGCGGACATCGACAGGCCTGCCGTCGTTCAAAATGAGACCCCGCTCCCGGTCAAGAGCATATGCGCCAAGCCGGATGACGGCCTTGTCCGGATGGTCGGCTTCTCTCAAACGGCGTCTCCCTAGAAGCGCGCCTTACAATAGCGTAGCCCCGCATATTAGGAAATTCGCAGCTACGGGCCGTCGAGATATTCGATCCAATTTCATCTCGATTTCGGAAATGTTTCGGCTGGATATCAGGCCTGGCGCCACAAGCTCGCCTAGTCTCCACCTGCCGCTCAGAAAAGCGGCTTGAGAGGAGAGATAACCATGGCCACCATCGAATTTCCCTACAGTGCAGCGACCGGACGCAAGGAGAGCCGTGCTGTCCGTTGCCTTTTTGCGCTTCTGCACGGAACAGTCGCCGCCGTTCTGTGGCTGCCGCGCTTCTGGGTACAACGAAAGCAGCTCGCTGTCCTCGCGTCGATGAGCACTCGCGAGCTCCTGGACATCGGCCTGAACACCTGCGACATCGCCAACGCCCTCGCGCAGAGAAACGAACAGGACCCGACAATGTACCTGGCAGATGTCGCCCGCGAGCGCAGGTTGCGCAGGCAGACTTAGGTCATTCTCGTCGGTTGTAGCCTGTCTGGTCACGCCTGGTCACGAAGCAATCCCGGACATTTGAGTTCACCGTTGATGATGCACATCGCAGCGACAGCAAGCACCTTTGCGCTTGCCTTGAAGGCATTCTATTTTGGAGCATGGTAGCCGCTCGTGGGCATAGAATGTCGGTACTGCGTTCCTTAAGAATCTACGCGCCGCCCAACGCGGTGCTGGCTGCGCCTGGGCTTCTGGCGGTGGCTGCGCTCACGATACCGGACATGTCCGAACGAAGCAGACTGGCTCTGGCTGCCGTGCTCGCGGTCATTTGGGGCGCCTATCTCCTGCAACTGGCCGCGACGCTGCTCAAGCGCCGGGCGGGAGACGTACGGAACAGGACGCCGGCAATCGCCATCGATGTGCTCGCGGTCTTGGTTCCACTCGCCGCATTTCTGCTCGTCGGCACGCCCGACCGGAGCCTCTACTGTGCTGTCTGGCTGCTGAAACCGCTGCGCGACTCGACTTTCTTCCCGGTGCTGGGCAGGGTGCTGGCCAACGAAGCGCGCAATCTGATCGGCGTCACCACGCTCTTCGGCGTCGTTCTGTTCGGTGTCGCGCTCGCGGCCTATGTCATCGAGCGCGACATCCAGCCGGAAAAGTTCGGCAGCATCCCCCTGGCAATGTGGTGGGCGGTGGCTACGCTGTCCACCACCGGCTATGGCGACGCTATTCCGCAAAGCTTCGCCGGCCGCGTCCTTGCCGGGCTGGTCATGATGAGCGGCATCGGCATCTTCGCGCTCTGGGCTGGCATTCTTGCCACCGGCTTCTATCAAGAAGTCCGTCGCGGGGATTTCGTCCGTAATTGGCAATTGGTCGCGGCCGTACCGTTGTTTCAGAAGCTCGGCCCGGCCGTGCTGGTCGAGATCGTGCGCGCGTTAAGACCTCGCACCGTGCCGGCGGGCGCCGTGATCTGCCGCATTGGCGAGCCCGGTGATCAGATGTTCTTCGTCGTGGAGGGGCGCGTCAGCGTCGCGACGCCGAACCCGGTGGAGCTTGGTCCTGGCGCCTTCTTCGGCGAGATAGCGCTGATCAGCGGCGAACCGCGTATGGCGACCGTCAGCGCCGCAACGGCGGTCTCGCTCCTGTCGCTGCACTCGGCGGATTTCCAGATGCTGTGCGGCAGCAGCCCGGAGATCGCGGAAATCATCCGCAAGACCGCGCTCGAGCGGCGCGGCGCATCACCGACGGCCTGACCATACTAGATGCGCAGTTCCAGACCGCAATGGTGCATCATCGCGACCCAAGATCGTCGCCAGCCTGATCGCGACCTGCCGGACCTTGCCGACATCAAGGCCAGGAGAGCGCCAAGCGGGCGCTGGAGGTGGCGGCGGCCGGTGGGCACAATCTCCTGATGGTTTGCTACATTAATTTCCACCCGAAACCCACATCGTCTCTGGTCGTCGCCGGGTGCTGCCTGAAGGCGTAACAGTGACCCTATCCAGCCGTTGCAAGCACGCTGCCGGAAGGCCTTGATCGGGTGGAAAATCGCCGTACTGCGCGCCTGTCGGAAACCACGTGATTGCGGAGGGACGTCGCCTAGCCTATGCGCTGAGGCTGGCTCACTCTAGCATCCGCCCGTTGAATGGAACCGCTACGAAGCTTACGGGCAGACCCGGGCCGCCGCGCTTGAGCACCTTGATCATGGCCTCAAACCCATAGAATCGTTACAGGGCGCGGTCGTCGAGCGAATTTTTCGGCAGCCTATTGATGTGCGACTTGGGACGCTACCGATATCAGTTCCTCGGGCTTCGGCGCCCTGAACGTTTGGAGACCAACCTCCAGAACTTCAGTGAAGCTCCAGCGCACGATGCCCTCCCGGTCGATTAGGAACTGACCGACAAGCTGCCCCTGGCCGGAAGCCATCATCTGCTGATCGGCTTCCGTAATCTCATATCCTTCCTTCTTGTTGAGTAACTCGTTCATTGCCATCACGTCCATAGGTTCTGGCAACTCGCCCGGAAGGTCAATCCGTATCGCCGTGACCGTGTCCATCCCGACCTCGCGCAAGCCGAAAGCACGATGCGAGGCCCGCTCCGGGTCGGACGCGGCGAGAAGGTAGGGCATCGGGTGGTAGCGGAAATAGAGCCGTGCCCGTTCGACCGGCGTATTGACCACTGCCAGGCATTCGACGCCTTTCTCACGCAGAGCCGGATTGAGTTGCGCCATGGCCGCGACGTGACGGCGGCAGAACGGACAGTGCAGACCGCGAAACAAGCCGATCAACAACGGGCTACGGCCTCGAAAATCATTGAGCGCAATCTTGCCTTCGCGCGAGATAGCATCGAGCACTATATTGGGCGCAGGGTCGCCCGGCTGCAGTGGGCGGTCAACACTACACATGGACATGGACAAACTCCTCGCCCAAGCTCAGTCGGCAAAAGGCAGCAACACTACATTTCGGGTTGGGCCCGTGCTGGGCGCAAACTCCCGCGCCAGAGCAAACAGCGTTCGGCCTCTGCCATATTGCCGAGGTCAAGATTGCAAGCCCATCATAGCACGGAAAAAGCATCTGCGGCTCACGCGTATCGCGAGCCGTCTCGGGCGCCGCGGCAAACAGTGGTCGTCTCATCCGTGCCATGGGACGACCACAGCGGCGAGACCGACAGGATCTTTCAGATGCGCGTTCTAACGGTGCTCAACGTCTTGAAACTTGGGCGGCTTCGATGTGGCCGGAGCCAATGTGGCGAATGAATTTCACTCCGTAGCACTCCCGAATTGTTGTTCTGAAGGTCAGGTTCCGAAGCTTGTTTTTTGACGCAGAAGTCTGCGGCGACTAGGGTCGTCAACGGATCGTATCACGACACTTGCGAGGCTGGCCGGCAATGTCGGGAGCTGGCGCGACCTGCTCGTTCTGGCAGATGAGCCAACGGCACCTTTCCCCCCACCCATTGCTGCCCTTCCTGGGCCGTTTCTCCTTCCCGAAACCCGACGTCGAGCGCAACCAGCGCTCCTGACCCGAACCGGTCATAGACTACGACGAGGGCGATCGAGACGCGGGGATTTGCCGCCCGCAGCTTAGCGATTGCATCGCGTGCGGTCGATCCCGACCGTCGGGAGGAACCGAGCGTCTTAGCGATGCTCGCGCCGCAACGACAGCTGCTATCTGCGAGCGACCAGGACGTGAGCCTCTTGGGGGAACGTCAACTCCCCTCCACTTGAATAGATTGCCGGCGAGGAACTTAGATCACCCGTGATCGCTGTGATTACTGCGTCGCGATGTCCGGCATCCATTCCGCTCACCAGTCCAGCCTGGGGAGTTGCTGCTAGCTGTAGTCGCACGTATTCCTTTGTCGAGGGGAATCGGATGTTCTGGGTAATCGTGTGGACGGTCACATGGCGAAAGCCCGTGCCAGCCACCAGTCGGTAAAGCTCGTCAGCATCGGCGAGTGAATGCTCGGACCGTTTGGTTGCCGAAGCGCCTGGACCGAGATGTCGGTCCAAGGCATCTGCCAGAGCCTTCGCCGCAGGAGTGTGGTCAATAGCGCTGAAAACGCTTAAGGCCAGTCGGCCGTTAGGCACCAGCACCCGGAACATTTCACGTAGCGCACCCGATCGGTCCGGGAAAAACTGCAGTCCGAGCTGGCAAAGAACGAGATCGAAGGTGGAGTCAGTGAACGGCATTTCGAGCGCGCTTCCCTCGCACCAGTCAATACGCGGTCCAGCGCCTGTCGGGAGCGATCGAGCAACGGCAAGCATGCCCGTATTGATGTCGAGGCCGACGACCTGCCCCCCTCCCATACGCTCGGCCGCGACGCGTGCCACCACGCCGGTGCCGCAGGCGAGGTCCAGAACCCGCTCACCAGATTGAGGCGCAGCACGATCCACTAGGTCGGCGGCCCACAGGGCGGTAATTGCCGGGACCAAGTAACGCTCGTAGAGTTCCGCGGCGCTGCCTTCCAGCTGCCACTGCTCCTGCTGGGCCATAGAGTCCCTCCCGCACAACCAGCCGCTCGGGCAACGGGCCCGACCAGAGCTTTAAACAGCAATCATAAAGCGCGTGTATGTCAACCAGCAACCAGTGTGGAAACAGAGCAGATCGATGGAAGGTCCGCTCCCCCACCCTAACGAGACCTCTACTCCTGTCTCAGCGAATGCCCCCTGGCGCCTTCTTCGGCGAGATAGCGCTGATCAGCGGCGAACCGCGTATGGCGACCGTCAGCGCCGCAACGGCGGTCTCACTCCTGTCGCTGCACTCGGCGGATTTCCAGATGCTGTGCGGCAGCAGCCCGGAGATCGCGGAAATCATCCGCAA
>NZ_RZSL01000054.1:12564-19705 GCF_003997355.1 Mesorhizobium sp. M1E.F.Ca.ET.041.01.1.1
TGATCAGCGGCGAACCGCGTATGGCGACCGTCAGCGCCGCAACGGCGGTCTCACTCCTGTCGCTGCACTCGGCGGATTTCCAGATGCTGTGCGGCAGCAGCCCGGAGATCGCGGAAATCATCCGCAACACCACGCTCGAGCGACGCGGCGCGGCACCGACGGCCTGACCGTACTGCAGTCCCGGACTGTAGCGGCGTATCATCGCGGCCCAGGATCGCCGCCAGATGGCATTGCTCTGTTCCCGTAATGTTCTTGCCTAAATCCAAAATCTATGGTTGTCTGACCTGACCTTGCTCGCGGGCTGATCGCAAATCCGCGCGCGAGCCGGCATCCGGGGGCTTGAGAAACATGGTGGCGCGGGTTCGCACGGTGGCTTTCCAGGGCATCGAGGCCGTGCCGGTCGATGTCCAGGTGATGATCGCGCCGGGCAAGGTCGGCATGCAGATCGTCGGCCTGCCGGACAAGGCGGTGGCCGAAAGCCGCGAGCGCGTGCAGGCGGCACTCCATGCATCGGGCCTGTCGATGCCTTCGAAGAAGGTGACGGTGAACCTCGCGCCGGCCGACCTGCCTAAGGAAGGCAGTCACTACGACCTGCCGATCGCGCTCGGCCTGATGGCGGCGCTCGGCGCCGTTCCGGGCGACATGCTGGCCGGCTATGTCGTGCTCGGCGAACTCTCGCTCGACGGCACCATCGCGGCCGTGGCCGGCGCGCTGCCGGCGGCGATCGGCGCCAATGCCGAAGGCAAGGGGCTGATCTGCCCCTTCGCCTGCGGGCCGGAAGCGGCCTGGGCCGGCAAGGATTTCGACATCCTGGCGCCGCGCAGCCTGATCGCCATCGCCAATCATTTCCGCGGCACGCAGGTGCTGTCGCGCCCCGAGGCCGGCATCCAGCTCGCGGCGCGCGACCTGCCGGACCTCGCCGACATCAAGGGCCAGGAAAGCGCCAAGCGGGCACTCGAAGTGGCGGCCGCCGGCGGGCACAATCTTTTGATGGTCGGGCCGCCCGGCTCGGGCAAGTCGATGCTGGCGCAGCGGCTGCCCTCGATCCTGCCGCCGCTGGCGCCGAAGGAGCTGCTGGAAGTCTCGATGATCGCTTCCGTGGCCGGCGAGCTCGGCGAAGGCAAGCTCACCGACCGGCGGCCGTTCCGCGCTCCGCATCACTCCGCCTCGATGGCGGCGATGGTCGGCGGCGGGTTGAGGGTCCGGCCAGGCGAGGTGTCGCTTGCGCATCACGGCGTGCTGTTCCTCGACGAATTCCCGGAATTCACGCCGCAGACGCTGGATGCGCTGCGCCAGCCGCTGGAGACCGGCGACTGCGTGATCGCGCGCGCCAACCACCGCGTCACCTACCCGGCGCGCATCCAGCTGGTGGCGGCGATGAACCCGTGCCGCTGCGGCATGTCGGGCGAGCCCGGCTATCGCTGCCTGCGCGGCGAGCGCTGCCGCACCGAGTACCAGGCGCGCATCTCCGGCCCGCTGCTCGACCGCATCGACCTTCGGATTGAGGTGCCGGCGGTCTCCGCGAGCGACCTGATCCGGCCGGACAAGGCCGAAACGAGCGCCTCGGTGGCGCAGCGCGTGGCCCGCGCCCGCGCCATCCAGCGCGAGCGCCTGGAAAGGCTGGGTGCTGCGGCCACCACCAACGCGCATTGCCCGCCTGCGATCATCGAGGAGATCGCCAGGCCCGATGCCGCCGGACTGGCGCTGCTCAAGGACGCCAGCGAGAAGCTCGCCTTTTCGGCGCGGGCCTATCACCGCGTGCTCAAGGTGGCGCGCACGCTGGCCGATCTCGACGCCAGCGAGACCATCGGCCGCATCCATCTCGCCGAGGCGATCTCCTACCGCATGAGCGCCGAGCGCATGGCGCAGGCGGCTTAGAGTGCTGCGAATCGAGTCTGCTCGGCCAGGACAAGTCCGGGAAACTGCGTAGCGGTTTTTCCGCTGGGAATACGTTCGACAAAGGGGATGACATGTTTTTTTTGTTATTGTCTCCAACCCTAATCAGAGGGCGCATTTATGGGATATTTATCGCAATGTTCGGTATGCTATCTCTAATCTTCCTGGTCTCACTCTCTGGAACCGCCGCAAACTTATTGTTGTTTCAGCAATCGATTGTTGTATATGGACTGGTATCTTACTATCTATCTTTCAAATATATCGATTTTCCTGTAAATGAAAATCGGCAACACAATGTAACCGGTACCATAGTGTTTATATCAATCCTTTTCGCTTCGATGCTATCGTTATTAGTGTTTATTCCTATTTTTGTTCACATAAATACGCTGGTCGGTCTTATGCTAGTTGTAATCTGCCTATTTAGTTATTCTTTATTTGTTGATATCCTATTTCTATGGCGGGGAGGAAGTATATAAGTTCTGTCGAATTTGCACGCGCCCCTGATGGGCGCGGCGGGCCAGCGCCACCACCAACGCGCATTGCCCGCCGGCGATCATCGAGGAGATCGCCAGGCCCGATGCTGCCGGACTGGCGCTGCTCAAGGACGCCAGCGAGAAGCTCGCCTTTTCGGCGCGGGCCTATCACCGCGTGCTGAAGGTAGCACGTACGCTGGCCGACCTCGACGCCAGCGAAACGGTCGGCCGCATCCATCTCGCCGAAGCGATTTCCTACCGCATGAGCGCGGAGCGGATGGCGCAGGCGGCGTAGTCACAAGGAACCCGCAAGCGCGCCGGGTCCGTTTCTCCAAGCGGACCTTCCTTTGCCGGCGTCAAACGGCCTCTGGGATCAGCTTCTGCAATGTCGGCGTCATGATCGTGGCGAAAGCCGCAGTATCGCCATAAGCTCGCGCAGAAAGCATCGCCCCGTGCACCGTCGCCATGAAGGCCTCCGCCTCAACGCGCGGCGCAGCGGAAATTGTCAACGTGCTTTGCCGGGCGCCCCGCTCGATGACACCGGTCAGCCACCCCGAGAGAAACTGAAAATACGCACGGACTTCCACGGCAACCTCTGGCGGAAGGGCCGGAAGCTCGCTGGCGAGCAGTGCGCAGACGCAGAACGGCCGGCTCGCATCCTCAATGCAGCGAGCCCAAAAGCCGGCGTAGGTTCGAAGCAACTCAGGCGGCTCAGGCACATTGCGCTCAAGCTCCGCCATGCCCGTGACGGCATCCTCGAGGTAGCGCCTGACCAGGGTTTGCACCAGATCGACCTTGCTGGGGAAATGGTGGTGGATGCTGGCCTTGCGGATACCGATCACCTCGGCGATATCGGCGTAGCTGAACCCGTTGTAGCCGCCGGCGACGATGAAGCGTCGCGCGGCGGCCAGGATGTCATCGGCAGTGTTCGATGGCTTGTTCATAGACATGCCTAACGTCCAGCGGAGAAAACCTCAACTCACGGCCCGCGGCGACTTGCGAAGAGTACCGCCGACCGACAGCCACACGGCGGACACGAGGAAGTAGAAGGCGCCGAAAGCGGCATAGGGCGCGACGTTGGCGATGCCAATAGTCTCCGTGCCCGCCGCCATCTTTACGAAAAACAGACCGGCCAGCGCCGATTGGGCGCCGCTCAGGATCATCGCCCACTGGGCGCCGTTGGTTTTCCAGCGACGCACCGCGGTCAGCAGCTGAAACACGCCGGAGCCAACGGCCCAGACGCCATAGACCGAGAGCACCGCGTTCATGCTGTGACCAAGCGCGATGGTGACCGCGATCGCAGTGATGACGCTGACGACCAAATTGAGCAGTTGCGATTTGTTGCGGCCGAGCCCGCCGGTGCGCCGCGCGTCAATGTAGTTGGCGAGCGCGTCCCATAGAGGGTAGGCCACCAGCATGACGGCGGCAAACGGTGGACTGTCTTTCGCGACGGTGAAAGCCAGCGCAACCCAGGCCGCCGATACGGCAAACCGCAGGAAATAATAGCTTTTGAGCCAGGCGTTTGAAGACAGGGCGCGGCTTTGATCGTTCATTTGTGCAGACATGATGGGATCTCTCGTTTGGCGAACCTACCAACTAGTAGGTAGATTATGGATCGTCAAGGCATCGCCGATCACCTCGACATCTCATTTATGTGATCGGTCGTCCGCGTATAGCCGCGCATGGACCGCGCTGGCCGAAGATCTGTCGAAGCTGCGCGGGACGGGCTGAACTGAGGCTCCTGCTCAAAGGGGCGCGCTACGTCCCTCTCCCCTTGAGGGGTGGGGCAATCGCATATGGCGCTCCCCCTCTCCGTCTGGGCTTCGCCGAGCCACCTCTCCCCCACTTTGTGGGGGGCGAGGAACCCAAGCTTTTCAAGGCCGCGGCGTCAGCAGTTAGCGTTTCCTCGCCCCCATGAAATGGGGGAAGGTGGCCGCGTAGCGGTCGGAGAGGGGGCCAGCGCTGCCATATGCGATTGCCCTGCCCGTCGCCGATGAGAGACTCGGCCTTTTTGAGCTGAACCGGACGGAGTGCGGTAGCGGTGACATCGCCTCGTGGCGTCGAAATGGGCGTCGACGCGCACTTCACCCGGCCCTTCGGACCACCCCCCTCAAGGCAGGGCTATTGCATATGAGATTCTTGCGAAGAGAGACCCCCTCCCCCCTGTGGGGAGGGGGTATTCGTAGGGCGCAAGCCGTCGCTATCCATATGCGACTAGCCTGCCCCTCAAGAGGAGGGGCGCCGGCGCTACCGGCCTCAGGCTTGCTCGCGCGCCTTCAGCTCCAGCCGCCGCGCATGCAGCACCGGCTCGGTATAGCCGTTGGGCTGGACGGTGCCCTTGAAGACCAGGTCGCAGGCGGCCTGGAAGGCGATGGAGTTGTCGAAGTCCGGCGCCATCGGCCGGTAGAGCGGGTCGCCGACATTCTGGCGGTCGACGATCGCCGCCATGCGCTGCAGCGAATCCCGGACCTGGATTTCCGAGCACACCTTGTGGCGCAGCCAGTTGGCGATGTGCTGCGAGGAAATGCGCAGCGTGGCGCGGTCCTCCATCAGGCCGACATCGTTGATATCGGGCACCTTCGAGCAGCCGACGCCCTGGTCGATCCAGCGCACGACATAGCCGAGGATGCCTTGCGCGTTGTTGTCGAGCTCACGCTGGATCTCGTCCGGCGTCCAGTTCGGCCGCACCGCCACCGGCACCGACAAAATATCGTCGAGCCTGGCCTTCGGCCGGCTCTTCAAGGTCGCCTGCACGGCGTGCACGTCGACCTTGTGGTAGTGCGTGGCGTGCAGGGTCGCCGCCGTCGGCGACGGCACCCAGGCGGTGTTGGCGCCGGCCTTGGGATGCGCGATCTTCTGCTCCAGCATCGCCGCCATCAAATCGGGCATCGCCCACATGCCCTTGCCGATCTGGGCATGGCCGGAAAGCCCGCATTCGAGACCGGTGTCGACATTCCAGGCCTCGTAGGCAGAAATCCAGGCGGCCTGCTTCATGTCGCCCTTGCGGATCATCGGGCCGGCTTCCATCGAGGTGTGGATCTCGTCGCCGGTGCGGTCGAGGAAGCCGGTGTTGATGAACACGACGCGTTCCCGTGCCGCGCGGATCGCTTCCTTGAGGTTGACGGTGGTGCGCCGCTCCTCGTCCATGATGCCCATCTTGATGGTGTTCTTCGCCATGCCGAGCAGCGCCTCGACGCGGTCGAAAATCTCGACGGCGAAGGCGACCTCGTCGGGCCCGTGCATCTTCGGCTTCACCACATACATCGAGCCCGCGCGGGAATTGGCGCGCCGCCCGTTCGGCCCAACGTCATGCAGCGCGATCAGCGCGGTGAGCGCGGCATCCATGATGCCTTCCGGCACCTCTTGGCCCGCGCGGTCGAGGATCGCCTGATTGGTCATCAGGTGGCCGACATTGCGCACCAGCATCAGCGAGCGTCCGGGCAGCAGCAACTGGCCGCCATTGGGCGACGTGTAGCGGCGGTCCGGATTGAGCTTGCGGACAAAAGTCTTGCCGCCCTTGGTGATCTCTTCCGCCAGATCGCCCTTCATCAGGCCGAGCCAGTTGCGGTAGACCACGACCTTGTCCTCGGCATCCACGGCGGCGACCGAATCCTCGCAGTCCTGGATGGTGGTCAAGGCCGATTCCAGGATGAGATCGGCAATGCCGGCCGGATCGGTCTTGCCGATCTGGTTGGCGCGGTCGATTGCAATCTCGATATGCAGGCCGTTCTTGACCAGAAGCACGGCCTCGGGATTCTCGGCATCGCCGCGATAGCCGACGAACTGCTTCGGGTCGGCAAGCGTGGTGGCGCCGGCGCCTTCGCCGACCCTCAGTGCGCCGTTCGCCACCGAGAGCCCGTTGACGCCGGCCCATTTGCCCGTGGTCAGCGGCACGGACTGGTCGAGGAAATCCCTGGCCCAGGCGATGACCCTGGCGCCGCGCGTGGGATTAAACCCCTTGCCCTTCTCGGCGCCGCCCGTCTCGGGGATGGCATCCGTGCCGTAGAGCGCGTCATAGAGCGAGCCCCAGCGCGCATTGGCGGCATTGAGCGCATAGCGTGCGTTCATCACCGGCACGACGAGCTGCGGCCCGGCGACGACGGCGATCTCGGGGTCGACATTGTCGGTCGAGACACTGAAGATCGGACCTTCCGGCACCAGATAGCCGATCTCCTTGAGGAACCCCCTGTAGGCTTCCATGTCGACCGGCGCGCCGTTTTCGCGATACCAGCCGTCGAGCTTTTCCTGCATGGCGTCGCGCTTTGCCAGCAGCGCGCGGTTCTTCGGCGCCAGATCATGGACGATGGCTGAAAAGCCCTCCCAGAAGGCTTCCGGATCGATGCCGGTGCCGACTGCTGCCTCCTCGGCCACGAAGTCATGGAGCTCCCGGGCGATTTGCAACCCGGCGATCTCGATGCGGTCGGTCATCAGCACGTCTCCAGATGATAGGCTTTGCCGGGCCTTTGGCATGTTGGGGGTCAGGGGTCAATTCGGCTTAGGGTTAAGTAGGCGGTGCGGCCCTCCCTTCTCCCCTTGTGGGAGAAGGTGGATCGGCGCGCAAGCGCCGAGACGGATGAGGGGTGTTCCAGCGGAGTGAGACGTCAGCTTTCCCTGGAGCACCCCTCATCCGTCGCCTTCGGCGACACCTTCTCCCACAAGGGTGTTTGGACCGGGGACATCGCGAACAGGTGTGCGAAGACATCGCGAACAGTTTTGCATGCTATCGGGCGAGGGCATTGAGGTCGATGGTTTCTATTTTCTGATGTCTGAAC
>NZ_RZSL01000550.1:0-4010 GCF_003997355.1 Mesorhizobium sp. M1E.F.Ca.ET.041.01.1.1
CCTGAAGAAGATCATCCTGCCGGAGGAGGCGGTCACGACGACGGCGAAATCGAAGTCGCTTTTCGGCCTCGGCAAAGGCTTGCTGAAAAGGAAAGCCGGATGAGCAGCCGCTTCTCCAACCTGCAGAACCGCGACGTCCGTCCGCAGCGGCCGCCCGAACCGGCGCCCGTCGCGCACCATGCCGTTGTCATTCCGACGACCCGCAAGCCGGTCGCGCCGAAGCCGGACGCCGCGCCTGGAAAGAGCGCCAACAAGGTGCTCGACGCAAGGGTGCGCATCCACCGCATGCTGCTCGAGGAGATCAACCTCGTCGCGCTGGAGCGTCTGCCGAAGGATGAGATGCGCCGCCAGGTGCATGAATTCGTCTCCGAAAAGACGCGCGAGGAGCGGATGGCGATCAACACCGCCGAGCTCGACGCGCTGGTCGACGATATCGTCGACGAGATGGTCGGCCTCGGCCCATTGGAGCCGCTGCTCAAGGATCCGGAGATCAACGACATCCTGATCAACGGCCATCAGAACTGCTTCGTCGAAAGGCGCGGCAAGCTGCAGCAGGTTCACATCCCGTTCAAGGACGAGGCGCATCTGCTTCGGATCATTAACAAAATCGTTGCCGCCGTCGGCCGCCGCGTCGATGAATCGCAGCCGATGGTCGACGCTCGCATGCTCGACGGCTCGCGCTTCAACGCCGCCATCCGGCCGGTCGGCGTCGACGGGCCGCTGGTGTCGATCCGCAAATTCTCCAAGAACAAGCTCGGCCTGCACAAGCTGGTCGAATTCGGCGCCATCACCCAGAACATGGCCGAGGTGCTGGCGGCGGCCGTGCATGCCCGCAAGACCACCATCATCTCGGGCGGCACCGGCACCGGCAAGACGACGATGCTCAACGCCCTGTCGGCCTTCATCCCCGAGGACGAGCGCCTGATCACCATCGAGGATGCCGCCGAGCTGCAATTGCAGCAGCCGCATGTCGCGCGCATGGAAACGCGCCCGGCAAACATCGAAGGCCATGGCGAGCTGAAGCAGCGCGACCTGGTCAAAAACGCGCTGCGCATGCGTCCCGACCGCGTCATCCTCGGCGAATGCCGCGGCGAGGAGGCTTTCGACATGCTGCAGGCGATGAACACCGGTCACGAAGGCTCGATGGCGACCATCCACGCCAACACGCCGCGCGACGCCATCTCGCGCCTCGAACAGATGCTCGGCATGACCGGCATGCCGATGACCGTGCAGTCGATCCGCAGTCAAATCGCCAGCGCGCTCGACATCATCGTGCAACTGACGCGCCTGTCCGACGGCAAGCGCAAGGTGACCAGCGTCGCCGAGGTGACGGGCATGGAAGGCGACGTCATCCAGATGCAGGAGATATTCCGCTTCGTGCGCACCGGCATGGAGGCGGACGGCAAGATCGTCGGTCATTTCGAGGCGACGGGTATCCGCCCGCGCTTCCTCGAAGACCTGCGCAACATGGGCATCGAATTTCCGGGCAAATATTTCGAACCCGGCCGGCCGCAGGAGTAGCCGGTGTTCGAAGGGTTCAGCCCGATCTACGCCGTCTACGCCGCGGCAGCGCTCACCGGCATCATGATCGCCGAAGGCTGCTACCTCCTCTATGCCGGCCGCAGCGACAAGCGCACGGCGATCAACCGCCGCATGAAGCTGGCGGAGAACAAGATCAGCCAGGAGCAGGTGCTGATCCAACTGCGCAAGGAGCGCGGCGTCGAAGGCGGCAGGTCCCTGTTCTCGCTCGATCGCTTTCGCGCCTTGCGGACGCAATCCGGCATGATCATGCCGCTGCCCAAATTCCTCATGATCACGTCGGGGATAGCGTTCGCGCTGGCGCTTGTCGCAGTCTGGTACGGCCTGCCTTTGCTGTTCGGCCTGGGCTTGTTCCTGGTGCTGTTGCCGGTCTTGCCGGTGATGGCGATGCGTTATCTGCGCAAGCGCCGGCATAAGCGCTTCGGTTTGCAACTGCCGGAAGCGCTGGAGCTGATCACGCGCGGCCTCAAGGCCGGCCACCCGGTGCCGGTGGCGATTGCGATGGTGGCGCGTGAGATGGCCGATCCGATCGGCACCGAGTTCGGCGTCGTCGCCGACGAGGTGACTTACGGCTCCGATCTGGTTTCGGCGCTCAACAACCTGTTCGACCGGGTCGGCCATGAGGACCTGCCGCTGTTCGTCACCGCCGTGTCGATCCAGAGCAGTTCGGGCGGCAATCTGCGCGAGATCCTGGACGGGCTGTCGTCGACCATCCGCGAGCGCGGCAAGCTGCGGCGCAAGGTGCGCGCCATTTCGACCGAAGGCCGCATGTCGGCCTATATCCTGACCGCCGTGCCGGTGCTTTTGTTCACCGCCATCATGGCGCTCATGCCGCAGTTCTACCGGGAAGTGTGGGGGATACCGAAAACCTGGTACATGCTTGGCGGCTCCATCCTATGGCTGCTGCTCGGCAACGCCATCATGTTCAAGATGTCGAATTTCAGGTTCTGAGATGGAAGACATCATTAGCTTTCTCGCCTCGCTCGCGCCGACCTCGCCACTGCCGGTGGCGGTGCTGCTGCTGGTATTGGGCGGAGGCGCGATGGCCTGGCCGCTGGTCGTCGCCAAGGGCGATCGCAATGAGGTCAAGCGCCGCCTGAAGGTCGAGGTGGCCGAGCCGGTCGAGCAGGCCGAGCCGGCGCCCAGGAAGAACACCAGCGCCGTGCGCGAGAAGGCGGTGAGGCGGGCGCAGGAGTTCTACGCCCAGAGCGATCCGGAAAACGTCGCGCGGCTGCGCCTGAAGCTCATCCAGGCCGGTTACATGGAACCGCGCGCCGTCGGCATGTTCTTCCTGATCCGTTTTGCCGCTCTGGTTGGCGTGGCATTTTCCACGTTCCTGATCAACCATTGGGCGGCCAGCGCCGAGTCGACCATGACCAGCCGCTGGACTTTCATCATCCTGTCGGGAGCGGCCGGCTATTTCCTGCCGGGCCTGGTGCTGACCCAGAAGGTGCGGGAAAAGATGCGCGAGTACCGCAACGGCTTTCCCGATTTCATGGACCTGATGATCGTCTGCTCCGATGCCGGCATGAGCATGGAGGCCGGCATCGAGCGCGTTTCGAGGGAACTCGCCAGGACCTATCCGTCGCTCAGCCAGAACCTGCAACTGGTGTCGCTGGAACTCAGGGCCGGCCGCAGCCTCGACGATGCGCTGAAGGCGCTCGCCGACCGCCTCTGCCTCGACGAGGTGCGCTCCTTCGCAACGCTGTTGCAGCAGTCCAAGGAACTGGGCACCAGCCTGTCGGGCTCGCTGCGCGTTTTTTCCGACGAGATGCGCCACAAGCGCATGTCGCTTGCCGAGGAGAAGGCGCACGCCTTGCCGGCCAAGATGTCGGTGCCGGTGACGGTCTGCATCCTGCCGGTGGTGCTGATGGTCGCCATTATCCCGATCGTCGTGAAGCTGACGACGCACTGAGTGACCTCGATCCAGGCGCAGATCCAGTCAAGCCGGCGCTGGTTAACGCATCCTTTGCACGCAACCGAAATTTAGCTGCATTTCGGCACCGAAGCTTAATCGCTGTGCTGTATTGTCCTTGTTGAAGAACGACCCGGCAAATCGGGCGATGGGGCAGGGGCATGCGTCACGGACTTCCCACGGCAGCGGCGGCGTTGGCGGCCGTCTTGATGATCACCGGCTGCACGACGAACGCAAACGTCGACACGACCAAGACCACCGCGATCCAGCCGACGGCCAAGGACGTCAGCGCCGCCGACCTGGCGGAGGGCAAGGCGCAGTTCCGCGAGGCGAATTTCGGCCTTGCCGAACAGCATTTCCGTAAGGCGGTCGAGCTCAAGGCCGACAATGCGGAAGCCTGGATGGGACTTGCCGCCTCCTATGACGAGCTCGGCCGCTTCGACTTCGCCGACCGCGCCTATGCCCAATTGCTGAGGGTCGCCGGGCGCAAGCCGCAGATCGTCAACAACATGGGCTATTCGCAGCTCCTGCGCGGCAACAAGAACAAGGCAAGGAC
>NZ_RZSL01000551.1:0-4006 GCF_003997355.1 Mesorhizobium sp. M1E.F.Ca.ET.041.01.1.1
CGCCTCGGCCGCGTCCTCCACAGTCAGCCGCCGAAACAGCAGCTCGTTCGCCTTGGTGTTGGCGTCGGATTGCTCGATCGCATGCGCCATGTCGTCGGCTTCGGGAAAGAAGCGGGCCGTGCGCAGCACCACCACCGGCAACCCGTGCTGAAGGTGGTAGAGGCGGCAGAGATGCTCGGCCGAGAGTTTGCTCACGCCGTAGATGTTGCGAGGCTCGGGCGACATGTCTTCCGTCAGCCAGGCCGCCTTGCGCGCACCGCCCTGGAAGCCTTCGCGGATCGCCTGGGAAATCATCAGCGAAGTCGTGGAGGTGAAAACGAAACGCTGGACACCGGACGCCACCGCTGCGTCCAGCAGGTTGAGCGTGCCCTGCACATTCGTCGCGATGAAATCGGTATTCTGGTAGCGCTCGATGTCCGGCTTGTGCAGGGCACCACTATGGATGATGGCCTCTATGCCGTTCTCGCTGACTGTCCGCAGCACGAGATCGCGATCAGCGATCGAGCCAACTACCTGAGTCTCTGCCGACGGAACGGGGTCGAGACCGATCACCTCATGGCCAAGGCGGCGCAGGCGCGGCGCAAGCGCGCTGCCCAGCCAGCCGGACGATCCTGTGAGCAAGACACGCATCGATCACACCGTCATTTCCGCCGGCTGCTGTTAAGCATGGATGACAGCGGTGCGCGAACGGATAAGTTGTGCGCCAGACTGAGAAACCGCTGTTCCAGCCACCGATTCGGGAAACCCATTCATGACCCCTCGCCTGCTGCTCGCCGCTCTTGGCCTCATCGGCCTCGTCCTGCCGGCCTATGCCGACGGCGAGGTGCAGAAGCTGATCACCGCCGCCGACAAGGCGCGGCTCGACAAATATGGCGACACGCGCAAGGCCGCCCTCGAGGAGGCGAAGGCCGGCAATCCGACCGAGGTCAAACAGCTCGATGCGCTGCTCGCCAAGCCGCTGGTCGCCTTCTCCGACAAGGACCTGACCGGCAACTGGAAATGCCGCACCATCAAGGCGGGCGGTATCAGCCCGCTCGTCATCTATGGCTGGTTCAAGTGCAAGGTGACCGACGATGGCTCGGGTTGGCGGCTGCAGAAGATCAGCGGCTCGCAGCGGACCATGGGCCGCTTCTTCGACGACGGCGAGAAGCGCGCCATCTACCTCGGCTCGTTCTCGGTCAATGACGACAAGGCCAAGCCCTATGGCAGCGGCCCCGAGAGCGACCAGGTCGGCTATGCCTTCCGCAGCAGCGCCACCGAATGGCGCATCGAATTCCCCGCGCCCTATTACGAATCGAAGCTCGACATCATGGAGTTCAAACGCTGAGCAGAGCCTGCATGTCTGGCTGAGGTCGCGTCACACCAAGGATTAACCCGCCCCGCATAGCATCCGCCCGGTTTTCAGAACGGGTGCTTGCCATGGCAGCGTCGGAATCCAGTCTACGACCGATCGTGGTCGTCACCGAGGGCGGCCCGCATATCTGGGCCATCGTCAACGCGCTTGCCGATCGCGTCGGCCCTGTCAGCGTCGTCCTCGAAGCGCCCGAATCCAAAAAGCGATTGCTGCTCGGCCGCGCACACCGCCAGGGTTGGATCTCGGCCGTCGGCCAGCTTGGCACGATGGTGCTGACCAGGCTCGGCAAGCGGTTCTTCGTCGGCCATGCGGCGCGCATGATCACCGAGGAGAAGCTCGAGACGGAGCCTCGCCCCGGCCAAACGATCATCCATGTGCCGTCCGCCAACGGGCCTGAATGCCTTGAGGCGATCGGGAAAATCAAGCCGGGCGTCGTGCTGCTCGCCGGCTGCAGGCTGCTGTCGAAAGATACCCTCGCGAAGATGCCCTGCCCGGTCCTCAATTATCACGCCGGCATCGCCCCGAAATATCGCGGCATGAATGGCGGTTACTGGGCGCTGGCCTGGGGCGATCAAGAGAATTTCGGCACCACCGTGCATCTGGTCGATGCCGGCGTCGACACCGGCGGCGTGCTGAAGCAGGCGCGCGGCAAGCCGAAACACGGCGACACCATCGCCAGCTACGCGCTGCGGCAGGTCGCATTCTCGCGCGACATCTGCGTCGAGGCGGTCAGCGACGCGCTGGCCGAAAAGCTCGATACGATCGACCCCAACCTGCCGTCGAAGCAGTGGTTTCACCCCACGATCTGGTTTTATCTCTGGACCGGCCTGACGAAGCGCGTTTGGTAGGCTCGTTCAATCGGTCGCCCTGTATGTTACCGTCCTACAGGAAGTGAGTTCTGCCGATGTCCATCATGGCCCCTATCAATATTCTCGTCACCTCTGACGAACGTAAGATTCTTGAAGCTGCTGCCAGTCAAGCGCACACCAATCTCAGTGACTTCATCCGGCGCAAGGCCATTGAGGCAGCCGAAATGCAGGTGCTGGGCGGGCATGTTGTGACGATCCCGGCTGCCGATTGGGAAAAGTTCGAGGAGTGGGCAAAGTCCCCACCGACCGATCTCCCCGAACTGCGAAAGCTCGCTGAGTCACGGCCTGTGTGGCAGGACTGACATCTCCCCGGCCCCTTGCCATCGATGACGGAGACGCCGTCTCCCAATCCGGGCTCGCGACCTTTCGTTTGCGACCTCCAGCAGCGTCGCTTTTGAAGGCGCGCGCGTCGTCCCATAACAAGCGGCCCAAGGGCGCATGCGGCAATGCTCCAAACATCGAGGAGTTGAGAATTCATGGCCGATCTGATCGTCGTCTATTGGCGCGACATCCCCGCGCAGGTCATCGTCAAGAAGGGCCGGCAGAACGCCAAGCGCGAACTGCCGCTGCGCTTCACCGAGGCGATCGACATGTGCGCCATGCGCACCGGCGCCGGCGGCACAGACGACTACCTGGCCGAATGGCGCAAGGCCGATCCGGTTCCGGTCGGCGACGACATCGAAGCCGAGGTCGAGAAGGCTTACCAGGACCTCGACGCGAAATATGACCGTGAGCGGCTGGTCGCTCTGGTCAAGGCTGGCGGGAAAGAAAATGTCTGAGAAACAGCCGGCGGTCACCCAGGCCACTCTGGTCAAGAAGGCAGCGCCGAAGTCCGATTACAAGCCTGCCGACGTGTCGCCGCAGCGGCGGGTCCAGCGAACTTTTGCCGTGAGATTGTGGTCGATCCGGCACTCGCGATTGCTGGAATGGTTCTACAGCAGGTTCGCCGACGTCTTCCTGCTTTTGCATCCTTTGTGGAAAGGCATCGGCTATGGCCGCGTCGAGGCCCCGGTGAAGTTCGTCGAAAAGCGCGTCAAGGGCTTCATGTTTGACTGCCGCATGTGCGGCCAGTGCGTCCTCTCCTCCACTGGCATGTCGTGCCCAATGAACTGCCCGAAGCAGCTTCGCAACGGCCCCTGCGGCGGCGTGCGCGCCAATGGCAATTGCGAGGTCGAGCCGGACATGCCCTGCGTCTGGGTCAAGGCCTGGGAAGGCTCCCGCAACATGGTGCACGGCGACAAGATCCTCGACGTGCAGAAGCCGGTCGACCAGTCGCTGCGCGAAACCTCGGCCTGGCTCAGGGTGACGGCGCAGGCCGCGGCAGCTCGTGAAACGAACCAGAACCCCGGAGCTTCGGCATGATCGCCCGCCAGCGCGACGAGAACCCGGCCGGCATCCACCTGCCGCTCGATCCCCTGCCCGGCCACACTTCGCGCGGCCGGCTGGAGCGCGTGCTGCGCCGCGGCGAGTTCGCGGTGACGACCGAGCTCAACCCGCCCGACAGCGCCGACCCCGAAGACGTCTACAACCGCGCCAAGATCTTCGACGGCTGGGTCGACGCCATCAACGCGGTCGACGCGTCCGGCGCCAACTGCCACATGTCGTCGGTCGGCATCTGCGCGCTGCTCACCCGCATGGGCTATGCCCCGATCATGCAGATCGCCTGCCGCGACAAGAACCGCATCGCCATCCAGGGCGATGTGCTGGGCGGTGCTGCGATGGGCGTCGCCAACATGCTGTGCCTCACAGGCGACGGCGTCCAGGCCGGCGATCAGCCAGGCGC